>CAYTUX010000205.1:0-12676 GCA_964441455.1 uncultured Victivallales bacterium
TTTGCATCATTATCCGGAGAATAAAATATATGAACATACAACCGGCGTGAAAACTCCTCTTCATCGCCAACAGATTTCCCGTTGCTGGAACGTTGACGAGTGCGGCTGAATTTGTGCATTCTTGTCATTGTCGCTCCACAGACGGATGGATCAAAAGGACAGGTGCTGGACATACCCGCCAACTCATCACGAAGCGTGTCTATTGTTTGGCGAACCCAAGTGATATTCGGGTCAACCAATGTCAGAAACTTAATATTACGAGAAACAAATCTAGCCATGTTATCCTGACTGTAGTAACCATTATCTGTAACAATCAGAGGTTTTTCAAGGTTGAAACATTTCAGCTGTTTCAAGGTGTTCTCCACAGATATGACATCAGGGATGTTGCCTGGTTGCTTCGCAAAAGCCAATGGTTCGCGATCGTTCACTGAATACAAAGTCAGCAACTTGATAGTGTTTAGTCCATCACCACTTTTGTTGAATCCCCGGCGAGCTTCCGACTGGTTTTCTGAATATGTCGAAATCGTAGTCGAGTCAAACGCAATCACTGGTGAATCATCCAGACGTAACGTTCGATACGAAAAGTATTTCTGCACATTGTCTTCATTGTGTCCAATGCTTTTGAACAGATCACCATAAACGTCTTCGGTGATAGTTCCGCAATATGGAACAGGATGCATGATTTGCCAGCTTTCAAGACGTGGCAGGGTGTTACCGTCAGTTCCAACCCAATAGCGAGCTACAGATAGAATCTTGGCAGCATCACCCTCGTGGAATGCGGAGGATACATCCTCGTCGATACCTGAAGTTCTACCTACCCACTCCAGAATGTCAGTAAGACCTGTATGTCGTCGTACAGCTTCATTCACGCATTCCTGCCTCTTGGGTTTCTTTGGACGTGTCGGGACTATTTCATTCGTTCCCGATTTTATTTTTCCTTTTAGTTTCTGACTGACCGTATAGGTCTTTCTGCTTTTTTTATTGTAAGCAGTAACCCGCTCGTAAACATATATATCGCCATTAGGGCGCTTTTCACGACGTTCGCCGACGTGATTTTTTCCAGTTATTGGTTTAGACATAGCTTATACTCCTGTTTTAACATGCGTGTATTATATAATACGAACACGTTTAAAAGCAACAAAAAAAACACGTTTTTCTTTAAAAATCGTGCTTTGTAAGCTAATTTTATGTTTTTTAGGATTAAAATGTGCGTTTTATCCGACTTTCAGGATCTATAGTGCCAAAGGTTTAATACCACGTGCACGAAGCAACGCAATTATTCCTCTTAACCCTTACGGAGAACGCAACAATGACTCCTCTTGAGAGCCTGCTTCATGTTTCAGTCTAAACACAACTGTATGACGTATCATTATGATATTCCTTTTTATTTAAGTTATAAATTATTAAGAAAGAGTGTAAATGGCAAACCAAATAAGTTTTTATCTGTTGACTGAGTCATTAGAGCTTTCCAACCATTTTTGAATTTACGCATTCTTGTCGCGCCGTAGGCACCGCGAAGGCGGATTCGCATTTACGCATTCTCGCATTTGCAACCTTCCTGCAATTTTCGAATTTACGAATTTACGAACTCGTAACCTTCCCCACGTTTTCTAAAACTTTTCAGCCCATATTTCAATTCCGCTCATAATCATCTGTACAGATATAGTGCCCACAAACAGTGCTGTTATACGACCGGCAATCTCAATATATCTTTGAATCAGAGGTTCTTTCTTCGGTTTGACATAATCATGTAAAACTTTAAGACCAATCATTATAAGAATAGATACCATGATTGCCAGCACTACAGCGATACAGGCTATTAAAGGATCCTGTTGTTTTCCCATAATCACACTTGCACTTATTGTTCCCGGACCAATAAGAATAGGCATAGCTATTGCACCTGCAAGCTGTTGAGAATCTCCTCTCAAGATTTCAATAGCTTTTGGTCCGCGAAAAACAAACTGGAGTCCAATAAGTAAAAAAACCACACCTCCAAATATTTGAAATGATGCAAAATCTGCCTGAAAAATATTAGAAAAAACAGCATCTCCAAGCAAAGCAAAACAGCAAAATACAACTATAGAAATCATACCTGCTCGAATCAAAACCCGTGAAAATTCTTTCTGATCAAGTTTTTCGACAACATCAATCAGGTAAATGATTAATAAAAAAGGGTTCAGAAGTACAAATAGTAATGCCGTTGTTCTTAAAAAATCTATCATATTATCTTTTTTGTTTTATCAGATATTTCATACTGAAATCTCTGTAATATTACGCTCCTTCTTCCCTGAATTTTTAAATTATAAATATAGATTAACAATATTTAGAGAATATTGCATGATTCAGGTTATTTATGTGTTAATAATTAAAATAGCTGAATATTGTTTATGAATTTTAAGTTTATATTATATGACATTTTCTGCACAATGCAATCTTTTTCCATAAAAAAATTCGAAAAAGGAACTCACACTTTTAATCGTGGATGTTTTTTTATTTGATTGCATCTTTTCATGGTTTTTGCTTTAATAAAAGCAGTTATGAAAAGAAACTTGGATATTCATAATATTTACAGGGGCAAAAGGTTTCAGCCTTTAGTCCTCGGACATTTTACAACTAAATGGCTGCTCTAACCGGAACCACAAAAAATTTAAGGTAAGAACAATGAATAACGATGATGAGTATTTAGATGAAGAGTATTTTGGCGATGAATATTTTAAGGAAACGGTTGAGCCGGGAGTCTTTACTCCATGGCAAGAAGTAGATATAGAGATATATGATTTTACTGACTTGGGAATGAATGTAATAATAAACGATGAGTATATGGGATTGGTTTATCAAAATCAGATTTACGACAATTATCAACCCGGAAAAAAACTCAAAGCATATATAAAGCTTGTCAGAGAAGATGGAAAGATTGATGTTTCTCTGCAACCGAAAAAAGGCACTCTTGTTGTTTCAACTACTGATAAAATTCTGGAACATCTTAAGGCTACTGGAGGAAAATCAAGGTTTAACGACAAAAGTTCCCCGGATGATATAAAAAGAGAATTTAAAGTAAGTAAAAAAGTCTTTAAGCAGGCAATAGGCAAACTATATAAGCAGCACAAAATAAATATTACGGATAAAGGGATAGAGATTGTTTAAAGAAACGGTAAACTGTAAATGTTAAACATACCAATATCTTATTCATTTTTATACTTTACTTCACTCTTCGGCATTTCTTGAAACTATACCCATAAGCTTGTATGTCAGAAGTGCAGCAGAAAAATCATATGCATGAAAGTTTTTTATTGGAGAAAATTCCACCAGATCAAATCCAATAATATTTCGCTGTTTTGCAACCGATTCAAAAAGGTTCAATGTCTGATACCACCCAAGTCCACCCGGTACAGGTGTACCTGTGCTTGGAAAAACAGATGGATCTATTCCATCAATATCCACTGTGAAAAATACATTTTCAGGAAAGTCTTCAGGCAGTTCTATTTCCTGAATATTTTGCTTAACCAGTTCCTCGGCATCAATAAATGGAATTTTAAAATTTTTTCTTGTCTCAATTTCTTCTTCACAAATAGCTCGAACTCCAAGCTGATATATAGGAATTTTAAGGTCAACAATTCTCTTCATAACGGATGCATGACTTAAAGGATTTCCTTCATAGGTTTCCCTTAAATCTGCATGTGCATCAATCTGAACAACTCCAAAATTTTCAATTCCCGCAGCAATAAGACCACGTATTACACCGCTTGTAACAGTGTGTTCACCACCTAAAACAACAGGAATACTACCGGAATCAACAATATTCTTGACTGATTTGCTTATATTCTCCAATACGGTATCTGCATCTTTTGAACAGTCAACAGGTTCACAGGTATGAATTCCAAGTGCTGAAGGATTGGACTTTCCATCCCACGTTTCAAGCTGAGATGATGCTTCTAAAACAGCCGCAGGTCCCATAGAAGTACCCGGCTGATATGACACCGTTTTCTCATAAGGTATGGGCAAAACAGCAAAAGCTGACTCATTAAGAGGGCATGAGTCAATCTCTGAAGCTAAAAATGTTTTATAAATATTCTGCATATCAAGAAAGTCTTTCCCTAAAATCATTGTAACCGAACTTTTTAACAACATCCAGTTTGCCTGTTTCAGAATTCCAGACAGCAATTGAAGGTAGATTAATTCCATTGAATGTTGATGTTTTCACCATTGTATAATGAACCATATCTTCAAAGATCAGACGTTGACCAACTTTGATTTTGTCATCAAAACTATACTCACCAATGATATCCCCTGCCAGACAGCTCTGCGACCCGAGCCTATAAGTATATGTTTTTTCTTGCGGCATACCGCTACCTGTTATATCTGCTCTATATGGCATTTCAAGAGTATCCGGCATATGACATGTTGCGGAGGTATCCATTATAAGATACTTAATCTCGCCAACTTGAATGACATCCAGAACTTCGCTGACCAGTATTCCCGTACCTATGGCAACAGCTTCTCCCGGTTCAAGATAAACCTGAACATTATATTTTTCGGAAAATGTTTTAATGCAGTCAATCAATTCATCAACTTCATAGTCAGGTGCTGTAATATGATGACCGCCACCAAAGTTAATCCACTTTAATGATGGAAAAAAATCTCCAAACCGCTCTTCAACTGCATTCAAAGTTCTTTCCAATGGTGCAAAATTCTGTTCACAAAGTGTATGAAAGTGCAGACCTGAAACCAGAGAAAATGCAGATTTAAACTCATATTTTGAAAGATATTTATCCAGCTCGTGCCTTGTTGTTCCCAGTCTTGAATCTGGTGCACATGGATCATACAGAGGTATGTCACTTTCTGAATGTTCAGGATTAATCCTCAAACCAAACATAAGCTTTGGGCGTCTCTCTTGTGCATCACGACAAATCGACTCAAAACGCATCAGCTGAGAGCAGCTGTTGAAAACAATATGATCTGAAAAATCTAAAAGCTTTCTCAGATCAGACTCTGTATATGCAGCCGAAAAAACGTGAACCTCACCGCCGTAATACTCCTTTCCAAGTCTTGCTTCATGCAGACCGCTCGCACATATACCGGAAAGATATTCATTTGTATATTTTGCAAGCGACCACATGGAAAATGCTTTCAATGCATGCAGAATTTTCGCACCGCTTTTCTTTTCGGCATCGTGCAAAATTTTTAAATTGCGTATCAATGCCACCTCATCAACCACAAAACATGGCGACGGCAGAGTTGATATATCTAATGATGTGAAATCCGTAAACTGCATAATTATCAATCAAGATTGAACTGATTTAATTCAACAACTTTCCATGGCAGCCCGTAGCTGTTCATATCATCCATAAAGGGATCCGGATCAAACTGTTCTATATTGAAAACACCCGGCTTCAGCCATTTACCTTCAACCATCATTTTTGCTCCAATCATTGCCGGAACACCTGTTGTATATGAAATAGCCTGAGACTTTACTTCTGCATAACATGCTTCATGACTGCATATCTGGTAACAATACATAATCTTTTCTTTACCATCTTTCAATCCTCGAACAACACAACCAATACAGGTTTTACCTTTGGTGCGAGGTCCAAGAGTTGAAGGATCCGGCAGTAATTTGGCAAGAAACTGAATAGGAACAATTTTTTGACCGTTATATTCAACAGGTTCAATACCTGTCATGCCTACATTACCAAGAACTTCAAGATGCTTCAAATAGCTGTCAGAAAAACTCATCCAGAATTGTGCCCTTTCAAGAGTTGGAAAGTTCACAGAAAGAGATTCCAGTTCTTCATGATACATGCGGTATATAGAAAATGTTCCAACTCCTTCAGGACATGTAAAAGATGCCTTCTTACTCATTGCGGGTGTTGTAACAAATTCTCCATCTTCCCAGTGACGACACTCAGCAGTAACTTCCCGAATGTTAATCTCAGGATTAAAATTAGTTGCAAACGGATAACCATGATTGCCTCCGTTAACGTCAATAATATCGAGTTCATGAATCTCATCAAAATAATGCTTTTTCAGATAAGCAGTAAATACATTAGTTGCACCAGGATCAAAACCGCTGCCTAAGAGTGCTGTTAATCCGGCTTCTGTAAATTTATCCTGATATTCCCACTGCCACTTATATTCAAATTTAGCAGTATCAAGCGGTTCATAATTAGCCGTATCCATATAATGTACACCTGCTTCCAGACATGCATCCATAATTGTCAGATCCTGATAAGGAAGTGCAACATTAATCACCATGAACGGCTTCTCTTTTCTAAGCAAAGCTGCCAGCTCAGAAACATTGTCTGCATTCACCTGTGCAGTACGAATGTCTACTCCGGTTTTTTCTTTCACGCTTTCAGCAATTTTCTTACATTTTTCTTCTGTTCTGCTTGCAAGAATGATATCAGAAAAAACATCACTCTGCTGTGCACATTTGTGAGCAACAACATTCCCGACGCCACCGGCGCCAATAATCATAATTTTTGTCATTAGTACTCCTCTTTTTCAAAGTATGTATAGCCATCAAGGCTTTCTTTAAACGCTTTCATCATCTGTTTTCTCTTAGGTGCTGTTATTTTGCCTTCCCGAACTGCATTTTCAGAACGTTTTCTGAATTCTTCAGTCATAAGTTTTGTGTCGTATTCCACATAAGACAAAACATCTGCAATACTATCACCATGAAATTCTCTTTCAAAGAAAAAAGTTCCATCATCATGAATCTTAACACTTACTACATTTGTATCACCAAAAAGATTGTGAAGATCCCCTAATGTTTCCTGATAGGCTCCCACAAGAAAAACTGCAAGATAGTACTCCTCGCCATCTTTTAATGTATGTAGAGGAATTGCACTCTTTATTCCATCAGGAGTAGTAAATAAATCTATTTTACCATCGCAATCACATGTGATATCTGCAATTATAGCTTCCCGTGTCGGCTCTTCATCAAGACGATGAATTGGCATCAAAGGCAATACCTGATCAATAGCCCAGACGTCCGGCAATGATTGAAACAGACTGAAATTACCATAATATACATCTGAAAGTAACTCAGGAAGATTCTCAAGTTCTTCCGGCACCCTTTCTCTCTGACTTGCAAATCCTGCAACTTTGTCAAGAATAGATAGTGTAAGATTATCACCAATTGCAATATAACTCAAGGAAATCAGTCCCTGATAAAAAAGATAACGAAGTTCATCTCGATAATGAAGTGCATCGTTATAGCAAGTCTGATAATTTTTGTTATTTATAATATCATTAACTTCCCAGAGATTTGCAAGCACTTCATGATGATCTTCAGGCAACTTGTCCGGAATCGGAACCGGTCTATGATCTCGAACATCTAAAATATTAAATATAAGCAGAGAAGAACAAGCTACAACAGAACGTCCTGACTCTGTCACAATAACAGGATGTTTTATATCCAAAGGATTTAAACACTCTGTAATAGTTTCAACTATGTTTTCACAATATTCATCTGTTTCATAATTCATACTATGCGTTCTGTTTTCACGTAAACCCTCATAGTCAATGGCAAGACCTCCGCCTAAATCAAGATATCCCATTGGTGCACCCTCCTCTACCAGACCAGTATAGAAACGACATGTCTCCAAAACACCACTCCTGATACTACGAATGTTCGGTATCTGCGACCCGAGATGACAATGCAGAAGTTGAAGGCAGTGAAGCATATCCGCCTGTTTTAATTCTTCCAGAACCTTAACAAGGAATATGGTTGAAAGGCCAAAGATAGATCGATCTCCGCTGTTGTTATTCCAGTGTCCATCAATTCTGACTGTTGAACGAACTCGTACCCCAAGTAATGGTTCTATTCCCAGCCTGCGACTGCAATCTAAAATTACAGGAAGTTCAGTGGGTGTCTCTAAAACAAAGAAACATTTAATACCCATCTCTTTTGCATAAAGCCCAAGTTCAATAAATTCAGAATCTTTATGTCCATTGCATATAATAAGACTATTCTCATCTTTAAGCTTGGTAAGAGCAATAATCAGTTCCGCTTTGCTGCCCGCCTCAAAACCATGATTATATGTACTTCCGAAGTCTGCAATCTCTTCGATTACATGGCACTGCTGATTTACCTTTATAGGAAAAACACCTCTGTAAACATTCTGATAATCATATAAATCAATTGCCCGATGAAAAGCTTCGTTAAGAGATTTTATCCTGTCATCCAGAAGATTTGCCACCCGGAGAACAGCCGGCATCTCCATGCCCCGTTCCTGCATACCTTCAACTATATCTATAATTGGTACAGCAACCTTTGATGACTTAAATGGTTTAATAACAATATTTCCATTATCAGAAATATCAAAATATTCTGCACCCCAGTTATGGATGCCGTAAAGCTCTTTGCTGTTTTCTATGCTCCACCCTATAAATTTCTGCTGTTCAGCAGTTGATGTACCCATCTTTCAGACACCCTTCATTTTATATAATAAATGCCTATTTACAATATTCTTTAACATTAAAAATATAAAATCAAAATTGTTTTATATAATTATTATTGTCGATAATAATATAAATTTTAATTTTATGAAAACTGACGAGTTAATGCAACCTGTTTTATTAAAAAAAGGCAACAAAAAATCTAAGGACAAGTAAAGATTAAATGTACTTGTTTTTTATGACAGTAACTGAACAAAGATTTATCTCCATCAGTTTTTTATTTGATAATAATTGTTGCCAACAGAATCTTACAAAGATACTAATTTTATTGGCAATTACATGCTAAACTTATGAAACTGATCGAATTATTAAGAGTAATAAGTGGAGTATTTGGTCATGGCATCCATAAGCGCTTCAATATTCTCAAGAGGTACTCCCGGATATAAACCATACAACATCATCAATCCACCCTGTTTAGTTCCCAGCTTTTCAACTTCTTCACGTATTAAAGCATCAATCTGATCAGGCTTACCGAGTGCAGTAATGCTCTGCCTGTCAATGTCCAGATCAATGCAGGTTCGACCTGCAAATTTTTCACCAATCCAGTCAATGCCGTTAACAAGATCCTGAAGATTAATCACCTCAACACCACCATCAATCAGATCGTCAACAAGTGTACGAATGTCACCATCAGAGTGCATATGTACAATACACCCTTGTTCCCGAGCCGGCTTCATTAATCTCTCGTAAACCGGCTTTATAAATTTACGAAAAAGATCAGGACTCAACATAGGTCCAACCTGCATACCTAAGTCTTCAGGAAAACTCATCATGTCTGGTTTTAGCTTCATCCAATTAAGCACAAACTGATAATTAAATTCTTCAACCATTTTAATGAGCTTCACAAGATTAGGCTCTTCATCCATCATATCAAATATAAAATTTTCATAACCGCGAATATCCTGCAGCCTTAGAAAGGTGTGACCATGTGGAAGTCCTCCGACAACAAATTCCCCTCTCTCCTTTTGACCTCCAACACGTTCCTTAATATCTGACCAGTCAATTGGAAAAGTTCCGTCTGTATTTGCCGGTTCAGGAGAATTATATGAAACAAAATCATTCCAGCTTTGAAGAGGATGTCCATGCACAGCACCGGTAATACCATCATCTTCTGTTTTCCAAATACATCCCCACGGATCTTTATATGGTCTCTCTTTAAGTTGATTAAGTCCATAATTTGGTTCAACATGCTTCTTCCTTATAAAATTTGGAAAAAGAAATGGATGAGATTCCATAAGATCCTGCAGAGCATTCTGGTCATAATGATGCCAGCAAGCTCCATTAATATGAAAATTCATAGGAATATAATCCGGCGTATCAAAGCGTATCGCTCTAAAAATGTTCTCACGTTTATTCATAAAAAATTATTGTTTTCGCAACGCCGGATCAAACTGATCTGTGTCTGTTATCAATTTTGGATCAACCGGTTGGAGAACATCTGTTTTAAGGAACGGATCATCAGTTCTTTCCATCCATTTTTTAAGTTTGTCTTTAAGCTGTTGCACAATATCAGAATACTCCTGTTTATCAATCAGATTATTTGTCTCGTTTGGATCAAACATCAAATCAAAAAGCATTTCTTTATTCTGTTTAAGTTCTGCCCATCCTGCATCATACCACTTAGTTTTGCTAAGACTGTTGTCACAGTTTGGCATCACCGGGATATTTCGCTCTGCATTCATTCTCTTAATATATTTCCATCTTTTTGTTCTGACAGAACGCATCGGTTCATAAGCTGCATGAAAGTTGACCTCTGTGAAAATTTCATCGTTAATTGACTTTTTTTCTCCATTTAACAGAGGCAACATTGATTTGCCTTGAAGCCATTCAGGTTTTTCTATATCAAGCATTTCGCATAAAGTAGGGAAAACATCAACATGGCTCACCATTGCATCAATTACTTTGCCGCCACGCAGAAAATCTTGAGGACCTTTCATCATAAGCATCACACCTATTCCCGAATCGTGAAGATTACATTTCATTCTGGGAAAAGCAATTCCATGATCGGTTGTGCATATAACAATTGTACTATCTTCCAGTTCATTTTCTTTAATAGATTCAAGCACTTTTCCCATTGAGTCATCCAGCTCTTCTGCCATAGTCATATACTCAGCCATATCCTGACGAATTTCGGGTGTATCCGGCAATGGCTCAGGCGGGCGTACATAGCGTGCATCAACTTTACATTCATCTCCTTTAGGAAATTCCCGGTGTGTTGATCCGAAACCAACAGAAAGAAAAAATGGTTTATCCGGTCGGTTGCTGAGAAATTTCTTAACAGCATTAACTTTCGGCTCATCACCTGCATGTTTTCCGGAAGTATCATCCTCATTACTATATTGAAGAACCTCATCATATCCAATGTGTTTACCCGGGTTTTCAAACATATTAGCAATGTGCTGAACACCGCACAAGGCAGAGTAATAATTTTCTTTTCTTAAAGTATGTATAATATGCTGAGAATAGTCAAACAAGCTGAAACCGCGATGAGCCAACCCCCACATGCCTGAAGAGTGAGCAGACTGACCTGTCAGCAAGGCTGCTCTACTTGGAGAACATGTAGGATTTGCACAGAATGCCTGTCTGAACAACACTCCCTCTTCAGCAAACTGCTGTAGTTTAGGTGTCGGAATTGAATAACCATAAGGTTGAATGTATCGCCCTGTATCGTGTGAGTGTATATATACTATATTATATTTCTTTGTCATTTTTGTCCTTCTATATTTAAAATTGGAAAATGGGAATGATGGGAAATATGTGGCTGCTTTTCCCTGAGACATAATTCCCATAGTTCCCGTCTAACATTTGCAATTAAAAATTATTTTTCTTCCCGTCAGATCCTTCCAGCGAAAACTGAGGTGCTTTCTTTCCCGGTTCAATAGTTATATTATTTCCCCCCTTCTTTAAAAACACTTAATATTAATTTGACAATATACAAAAACTTATTTAAACATTCAACAAAAAAACTGAAATAATTTTTTTTCACCATTCCCCCACCAACCCCGTCCGTGCATCAGCCTCGTCTCGCCGGCGCCCTCATTTTGCTCATATAATCAAACAAAATAAGGGCGTGGCACATCATTCCCATCGTTCCCATTCCCCATAATTCCCATCATTTCCCCATTTTTTTCAATTCTTTCTGCAAATAAACCTTGATTTCATCCCCCCAATATTATAATCTGAAAACAACTTCACAAATCACCGAGGCATTGAAATGAAGAATGATGGTTTTCTAAAACACGACAAGTTCTGCAAAGAATTACTGTCCTATCAGAAATCAGTCATCATATATGACTGCACTTATATCTTCTGCGAGCGTTTTTTAAAAAAACGAGACCGTACTGTCGACCAGATGGTACAAGCAGCACGCTCCGGAAAACAAAATATTATCGAGGGAGCAAAAGCCGCCACAACATCAACCGAAACAGAAATCAAGCTTACAAGTGTTGCACGCGCAAGCTTGGAAGAGCTGCTTGAAGATTACCATGATTTCTTACGAGCACGCAAACTTCCACTTTGGAACAAAAACAATAAGCAAGCAAGCTACGTCAGACGATTAAGTTCTGGGAAAATTGAGCCGCTGACTCCAGATGAGATATATTTAAGATATGGGAATGATGGGAATAATGGGAATGATGTTGCACCTCAGGTGCAGAGGAATTCAACAAATGACAGCAATTTTGAGGAATCCCACAACCTTTCCCCTATTCACCAGGCATTTATTGCCTTTCTTGAAACTCGTCCACCAGATATCTGCGCAAACATTATGATTTGCCTAATAAATCAATGCAACTACCTGCTGGACAAACAAATTGCAAGACTTGAACAAACATTTACAGAAACTGGCGGCCTGCGAGAACGCATGTACAACGCCAGAAAAGATTACAGAAAAAACAATTAACGCACCAAAAAAAACAATTCACCTATACCTCATGCAAAACTGCAAATCCTCTCTTCTCGCCACGCCCTCATTTTGCTCATATAATCAAACAAAATAAGGGCGTGGCACATTATTCCCATCATCCCCATAGTTCCCATTCCCCACAAAGTTTTCTTTGAACTGTAAATCTTTTTTTCGGTCTCTCTTTTTATGAGGCAGATCGTTTTACTTTTTTAAATTTCTGGTTGAGAGGATAAACATGTTTTTAAATCAATGAAATCAGGGTTTACATTATACTTTTATCACCCTTTGGGTGATCCCGCAAGGCGGGATGAA
>CAYTUX010000206.1:0-7297 GCA_964441455.1 uncultured Victivallales bacterium
TGAAATAACTGATAAAGAGTTGTTTAGAAGAATTCGTATTCTTTATGGAGGTGACTTCTATCACTGTTTCAGGCATGATTATAACTCATATAAGAAAAAGGGAGAAAATGAGTTTAACAACTGGTGGATACCGGTTCGCAAAAAGTATACTGACCGTATGTATAGTACTCCTGCATTTATGAAAACAGTTAAACAGCGTTACGCCTGCTGGCATAATACTAAATATCAGAGAGACGGAGTGTTCTGGGGTCAAAGGTATAAAAGTATGCTGATACAAAACAATCCAGGCGCAATGTTTTCAATGTCAACATATATTGAATTGAATCCTATGAGAGCGGGGCTTGTTAAAGATTCAAAAGATTATCTGTATTGCAGTTATGGTGCTGCATTTGCTGGAAACCGTAAGGCGAGAATGGCAGTTGTTGATTTGGTAAACCGCTTTAACAGCAGCGATTGTCCACCAAGTAAGTCTTTGAAGCGTAGTGATTTCAACAAAAAATGGTTAGATGCCAGAAAATGGTATCGAAACTATATTGTAGATGTTGGGGAAGAAGTAACTGATTCAAAAGGTAAAATTGTTAAGAAAGGGTTTTCACACGAAGAGGTAGAAAAAGTGATACATAAAAGGGGAAGAATGTCCTTTGTTGACTCATTACACAGTCGTGTAAGGTACATGTCTTATGGAGTTGTTTATGGGACAAAAGAGTTCTGTACTGATTTTATGAATAAATTCCCTGATAAGTTCTCAAAAAGAATCAGAGAAAATGGTGTTAAGATGCGAAAAGTTGATTTTAATGGACTTTATACGGGACGTGATCTTCAAGTAAACACGATTTTGCCTCCGATAGAACCAAAAATTAGAGAATAGCAGAATTCTTTAGTTATAAAATATTCCAATAATTTTCATAAATTCATACCTCCTGGCGGAGCTTGGGCAAATTTGGGGTAAATACTCTAATATTTAATGATTTTAGGCAAATTTTGTATAAAAATACTTTTCAATTCTAAAATCAATCTTATCATTTTATTTTTTCCTGTTATTTTGAATTATAAGAGCCATATGGAACTTTCAGATCGCCGCAAACAATGTTGTAAGCTATTGTTACGCAGCTGTTTATAACTTTATAATACCTGGTAATATATAATAAAATTTCTATATTGAAATAGGGAAGAATATATTCTATTATGGTTAAAAAATTTTAAAGGTGGATTTTATGGATAAGATTAGCAGATTTATTTTATGGGTTTTGGTAGTTGTCTGGTTGTTGGTGATTTTTTATTTTTCGTCACAGACGGGGTTGGAGTCGGCGGCATTGAGTGATGATGTTGCAAAGAAGATTTCCGTTGGTGCGGTAAAGGTAAAGAGAGTTGTTGCGGTTAGGCCTGTTGTTGAGAAAGAGGTTTCTGAGAGGAGCGAGAAGGCTGTACAGAGAGAGCAGGCTGTTGCTAAGAGGAGGTTTTATAGGGGGACGAGGGATTTTGCCCACTGTGTTTTATATTTTGTGCTTGGGGTTCTGTTTTTCATTGCACTTAAAAATCATGGTATTTGTTCCTGGAAGGTTTTTTTGTGGACTATTGTTTTTTGCGTAGTTATTTCTATTGGCGATGAGTTGCATCAGAATTTTGTTCCGGGTAGGGGGGCAGAGTTGAATGATTTACTTCGAGATTTGGTTGGGAGTATTTGTGGTGGTTTGTTTGTTTGTGGGATGACGAAAGTGAAGAGAGTAAAGGGCAGGAAGGAGGAAAGAGGAATATAAGGAAAGAAGAGGGCGAGATGTGTTTCGCCCTTACGGGAGTGGATTGGGAGTAGGGATGTGGGTTTAACTACTGCTTTGTTTTTATTAAAGTAGTAGCTAAAGTATTAATGTGAAAAATTCTTTGTTTGATTTATTCTCCGATGCCCCAGTTTTCAATTACGTAGTCAAGATCTTTGTCTCCACGACCGCTTAGGTTAACAAGGATTGAGCCTGTATCCATCTCCTTTGCTTTTTTCAATGCATATGAGACAGCATGAGCACTCTCGATTGCGGGAATAATACCTTCTTGTCTTGAAAGTTTAAAAAATGCATCTTTACACTCTACGTCAAGGCATGTTGTATATTCAACTCTTCCGGTATCTTTAAGATAGCAATGTTCAGGGCCTACGCCGGGATAGTCAAGTCCACTTGCACATGAATATACAGGAGCAGGTTCGCCGTCGTCATCCTGAAGAAGATAGCATTTAAAACCGTGAATAATACCTTCTTTTCCATAAGTCATTGTTGCTGCATTTTCCCCTACATTTTTTCCTGTTCCCAATGGTTCAACACCCACAATTTCACATGGATCATTTAAGAAGGCGGAGAAAATTCCCATTGCATTTGAACCACCTCCTACACAGGCAGTTACAACATCAGGCAAGTTACCTGTCATCTCAATAAATTGTTCTCTTGCCTCTATACCAACTACTTTCTGAAAATCTCTAATCATTAATGGAAACGGATGTGGTCCAACAACAGAGCCAATACAATAGATTGAATTTTCGTAGTCTTCAAGGTATGCCATGAAAGCAGAATCGACAGCTTCTTTAAGTGTTTTCAGTCCAAATGACACCGGCACAACTGTTGCACCAAGAAGCTGCATTCTGCTAACATTTGGAGCCTGTTTTACGATATCAACTTCGCCCATATGAATTTCACATTCCAGTCCGAAATATGCGGCAGCTGTTGCAAGAGCAACTCCGTGCTGTCCCGCCCCTGTTTCAGCAATAAGTTTTTTCTTACCCATATATTTTGCAAGAAGACCTTCACCCATGCAGTGGTTGATTTTGTGTGCACCTGTATGGTTTAAATCTTCTCTTTTCAGATATATCTGAGCTCCACCATTTTTGTCAGACAGTGATTTTGCATGGAAAACCGGTGTCGGTCTTCCTTGATAATGTTTTCTGATTGATCTTAGTTCAGCAATAAAAGATGCGTCATCTTGTATTTTGTTATAAGCTTGAATGATTTCTGCAAATGGTTTTTCCAGTTGTGGAGGAAGAAATTTTCCACCATAATTGCCGAAGAATCCATCGCTGTTTGGCACCAAATTTTTCTTAAATTTATTTGTCATTTTTACTCCATGAGTTTTGTTTTAAAAATATTACTATATATAGTAACATCAAATATTATATTTAACAATATTTTTTTATTGAAAAAAAATAGATATTTTGATACAAATAGTTCTTTGAAATTTTACGGTGATTAGGTTTTTTGTTTAAATTTGGAAATGAGTCTTTATCCTGAATTATTCATGAAATTACTACTGCAATAGCGTATAGCACTCAATATCAAAGAGATAGCTTAAATAATGACTTTGATTTATGTTTATAAATCTGTATCCATTATTTTTCTCTATCCCATTGATCTTAAGTACACTACACTATTTAGCTACGAAATTTATGAATAAATCAGGTTATAAAGATTTTTAAAATACATTTAAGAAAGATATTATGAAAATAGTGTTTGGTGCAGATCATGGTGGTTATAAGCTTAAGGAACAGCTTATTAATTCTTGTAAGGGACTTGGATATGAGTGTGAAAGTTTAGGTTGTGAGGGGATAGAATCTGTAGATTATTCTGATTACGCATTAAAAGTTTGTGAAGCTGTAAGCCGAGGCGATGCTGATAGGGGAGTGTTGGTATGCACAACAGGTATTGGCATGTCTATTGGAGCTAATCGTTTTCCTGGAATTAGAGCCGCACTTTGTGATGATGTTCAAACAGCAATAATGTCAAGAGATCATAATGATTCAAATGTTCTTGTACTTGCCGGCAGCAAGATTGACTCTATTGATAATCAGAAAATTTTAGAAGTCTGGCTTAATGAAGAGTTTTCAGGAGTAGAACGTCATATTCGTCGCTTGAATAAAATTGATTCTGAAGCGAAGTTTTATGCAGAGACTTCAGAGTTATTTGCCAGTGATCCTGAAATTTATGATGCAATTTTGAATGAGAACAAGCGTCAGAACTCTATGATCAACCTAATTGCATCAGAAAACTATACAACACCTGCCGTTCGAGAGGCACAGGGTTCAGCCATGACAAACAAATATGCCGAGGGATATCCTGCCAAAAGGTGGTATAACGGCTGTGATTTTGTAGATATTGCTGAAAGATTTGCAATTGAGAGAGCCAAAGAGCTTTTTGGAGCAGAACATGCTAATGTTCAACCACATTCAGGAAGTTCAGCTAATATGGCTGTATATTTTGCTATGTTAAAGCCTGGAGATAAGGTTCTGGCAATGGAGCTTGCTCATGGCGGGCATTTGACTCACGGGAGTCCGGTAAACTTTTCCGGCATTTTATATGATTTTGTAACATACGGTGTATCTGAAGAGACCGGCTGTATTGACTATGATGAATTGGCAAAACAGGTATTGGCAGAAAAACCAAA
This sequence comes from uncultured Victivallales bacterium, assembly GCA_964441455.1. Classification (GTDB taxonomy): domain Bacteria; phylum Verrucomicrobiota; class Kiritimatiellia; order JAQICX01; family JAQICX01; genus JAQICX01. Next base: position 4,417 of record CAYTUX010000206.1, read on the forward strand.
GATGATTGTTGCCGGAGCGAGTGCATATTCAAGAACACTTCAGTTTGATAAATTCAGAAAGATTGCAGATAGTGTCGGAGCATATTTAATGGTTGACATGGCTCATATTGCCGGTCTTATTGCCGCAGATGTTCACCCTAACCCGGTGCCGTTTTCTGATTTTGTTACAACAACGACTCATAAAACACTTAGGGGACCAAGAGGGGGAATGGTTCTTTGCAGAGAAGAGTATGCGGCAGCCATTGACAAAGCTGTTTTTCCTGGATTACAAGGAGGACCTTTGATGCATGTTATTGCAGCAAAAGCTGTGTGTTTCCATGAAGCAATGCAGCAGAGCTTCAAAGATTATGGCGTTCAGGTTGTTAAAAATGCACAAGTTTTATGCAATAAAATTCGAGAAGCAGGTTTTAAAGTTATTTCTGACGGTACAGACAATCATCTTTTTCTTGTTGATGTTTTAAGCAGTGGAATTACCGGTAAAGCAGCAGCAATTGCACTTGATAAAGCCGGTATTATTGTGAACAAGAATGGCATACCTTTTGATACTAAAAGTCCTTTTGTTACATCAGGAATAAGAATAGGTTCGCCGACAGTTACATCACACGGCATGAAAGAAGCTGAAATGGAGCAGATTGCTCATTTGATTGTTTGTGTTCTTGAAAATTCGGAAAATGAAGAAAAATTGGCTGATTTTCGTATCAAAGTAGAGGAGCTTGCTTCTAAGTACCATAAAGATTAAAAAGATTGTTTGCCGAATGATTACAGTCCCGCATGCGGGAATTTTGGAAGAGAAGAGGATTAACGCAAAAGACGCAAGGGCGCAAAGAAGAAAAAGAATTGGAAATATGGGAATGATGGGAATTATGTGCTTGGCAGAGCCAAGCGAGGGATGGCAATGAGGACATTGTAGTACAAAGAAGAACATGAAGTATTTTAGTGTATATATAAATATATTTTTTATGGAGATATAAAGATAGATATGAATAAGTTAAGAATATTTGCTCTTATAGTTTTTTGTTCTTTATTTTTCGGCTGCGGAGGTTCTTCGGGGGATGGACCGACGCCACCGGAACCACCGGATCCTGAAATTGTTTTAGATCCGGGCACATATATTGCACTTGGATGTGGCATTACTGAGGGTTCAGCTCATGGTCAAGATGTAGCCTGGCCGGAGTTTCTTGACGAAATGATCAGGGGAGTTGTAGTTGTTAATTTAGGAAACAGCAGAACATATGCAGTTTATGGAGCTTATAATATTGATAAATATATGCTTGAATACAAGCCTCAATGTGTTATGGTGCTTTACGGAGTCAATGATGTTGCTGCAGGAGTTCCTGTGGATGAAATCATTATGGATCTTGAAGCTATAGTTCAGGTTGTTCAATATTACGGTGGAGATATAATTCTTGGTACGATACCAAGAATTCCAATCTATACATCTGAGCAGGCAAAAGTATTACCGGCGTTAAATATGGAGATTATGGCATTATGCTCAAGATACGGCATTCGTTGTGCTGATGTTGCAAAGTCTTTAGGTGAACCTTCGTTGTATCGAAAGGATGGTTTGCATCCTACAGATGAAGGGGAACAGGAAATTGCTATTATTTACAGACGTGTTATTAGAGATTTGTATGGCTTTTAAAAAAATGCTAGCCTGAATTATTCATAAAACTTCTACTGCGATAACGTATAGCACTTAATCTTAAAGATTTAGTTTAAATAATAATTTTGATTTATGTTTACAAATCCCGCATTGCGGGACTAGCAAAGCCAGCCTATTATTTTTCGCTATCTCATTGATCTCAAGCACTCTACGCTATCTCGTAACAAAATGTATGAATAAATCAGGCTAGTAACTGATTTGTAAAGGAGCAGTTGATGGTCATTTCGCATGTTTCTCTAAAAATTTCTAGGAATGTTTCTGCAATATCAAACTTAACTGATGTGCCAATTATTTAATTATTTTTAATCTTTTTAATTCCCAGAAGCATTCAGCGGTTGCTCTAATATCGGCAAGAGCATTGTGTGCTTCATCAAAATTTTTTCCAAACAGCTTGATGTGCAGGTCAGATAGTTTTGGCCATTTGAATCCGTAATTACCGGGGATTCTGCAAAAATCTGTGGTTGATTTCATGGTACATATTTTGAGTTTTAATGATATTGGGTTTTCAAGTTTATTTCTAAGGAATTCACATCCCATAATTGCTTCATCAAAGCTGATATTATGAGCAACTAATATATCAACGTTATTGATATCTTCTGCAAACTCTTTTAAGACAGTTTGTAAGTCAAGACCTTCCGCTAGAGCACGTTTTGTTGTTATTCCGTGAACATTTGATGATGCCCGAGGTATTGTAAAACCTTCCGGTTTTATTATAATGTCTTTAGACTTTATTTCTTTGCCTTTTTCATCATAAATCAAGTATGCCAACTGGACAACTCTCGGCCAATTATTAAAATCAGTTATTGGTGCCTTATAGTTTCCGGGCAGTCCGGTTGTTTCCGTGTCAAAAAACAGGTATTTCATTTGTCTCCTTATTTCAATTTATAATATTATATATTTTTAAAAATATTAAGACAATAACAAAAAGAGGAAAAATAACCTTAATTTTTCGGTTGGACAAGAAAAAATCTGTTTTAACCAATAAAATAAGCAAATGAGAGCTTGTTTTTTTTCATTTTTGGGTGATAAATAAAAAAATATTTTAAAGGCGGGGTCACGGACCCCGACCCTATAGAAAACATTTGCAATCAACCATTTAGCTTTGATTGCAGCATCCTAAACTGTAGGGTCGGGGTCCGTGACCTTGTTGTTCTACACATCTTTTTATTTAAGCTAGCCACTAGGACCGAATGACTTCCAGCAAATGGCAAAGTCATA
>CAYTUX010000207.1:0-2806 GCA_964441455.1 uncultured Victivallales bacterium
GGAGTATCACTCCGTGGGGAGGAATGTTTTTTGTTGAGGGAAATGCACAACAAAAACATCTTATTCCCGATGGGGCAAGCCCACCGGAGATCTCCTGCAACCTGTAAGCATGCGTTACGTTCCCGACCTCTGCTGAGGCCGGCTACAGGTTGCACCTGCAACGAAGATCGTTGCGGTACCCCAAAAAGCTGCAGTCGAACAACGAACAACGAACAACGATTTTTTCTCTGTGAACTCTGTGTTCTCGAGCGTAGCGGGTGGTTAAAACTCTTCCCCACGGGTTGACACCCTGGGCTATACGCTATCGCCCCGCCCTTTCTTTGAATTTCCAAGATTTAAAATAAGGGCGGGGCTTCCGAGAAACAAATAAACCAGAAAAACAGGGTTCTTCAGGTTATAACTTGCTTTATAATATTTATTAGAATAGAATACATATAAATAACACAAACATATAGGAACATTGTATGACAGAAAATAATAATAAAATAAATTTATCACAAATTGATGAAAAAATTTATGAGTTTCTTGACAAATTAAAAGGTAAACTTGTGCCGACAATAATTATAATAATACTATGTGCATTCGCACTTTTGAGTAGTTTTTTTACGATTCAACCGTCTGAGGTTGGAGTAGTGCTGCGTTTTGGAAAACAGAGCAGGATGGTTACACCCGGTTTGCACTTCAAGTTACCATTTGGAATTGAAAAAGTTTACAAAGTTGAAAAAGAAAGACAGTTCAAAGAAGAGTTTGGTTTCAGAACGCTTAAAGCCGGCGTAAAAACTCAATATTCCACAAAGAGCTATACAGATGAATCTCTTCTGCTCACAGGCGATCTGAACGCTGCAGAAATTGAATGGATTGTCCAATATAGAATTGAAAATCCTTATAATTTCTTATTTAGAGTCAGAAACCCTGTTCAGACATTCAGAGATATAAACGAATCTGTTATAAGAGAAATTGTTGGAAACCGGACAATCAATGAAGTACTTACAATAGGAAGAGAAGAGATTGCTGTTAAAGCTATGGAGAAAATTCAGGATTTAGCAACACAATATGAGACTGGAATAAAGGTATATAGAGTTGTTCTTCAGTCTGTATTCCCTCCTGAAAGGGTAAAGCCATCTTTCAACGAGGTTAATCAAGCTCAACAGGAACGACAGAAAATGATTAATCAGGCTCGGCAGGAATATAACAAAGTAATTCCTCGAGCAAAAGGTGAAGCAACAAAAATTATTGAAGAAGCAGAAGGATATAAATTAGAAAGAATTAATATATCTCAAGGTGATGCATCCCGTTTTAATTCCATATTCAAAGAATATTTGAAATCGCCCGAAATTACGAAAACCAGAATGTATCTTGAAACAATGGAAAATGTTTTACAGACCGTTGAACACAAGATTATAACAGAAAAAGAGATTATGGGCATGCTTCCTCTGTATGACCTTTCTGCGAAAGGAGTAAAATAATGAAGATTTTTATTTTAATATTAATTGCTGCATCAGTTTTTGTAGGTGTCAACTCTTTATATACAGTCAATGAGGCGGAACAAGTTGTTATAACTCAGTTTGGAAAACCTGTTGGAAATGCAGTAACAACTCCCGGACTCAAAATTAAAGCACCATTTATTCAGTCTGTCAACAGATTCGATAAAAGAATTCTGGAATGGGATGGAGATCCTGACAAGGTTACAACACAGGATAAACGATTTATATGGGTAGATATATATGCTCGATGGCGTATAGTAAATCCTAAACTTTTTATGGAACGTTTGAAAGATCAACAAAGTGCTCAGTCGCGGCTTGATGACATTTTGGACGGTACAGCAAAAGAAATAATTGCTCAAAACAAACTTGTTGAAGTAATTCGTTCAACAAACAGAGAACCGGAAGTAGATGCTGAAGAGTCATATGAAGGCATTGAAGTTTCATTTGAACCCATAAATGTTGGTCGAATAAAAATTGAGCAGATTATTCTCAATGATTCAAAAGAGACAATGAGCAATATGGGTATTGAGTTAATGGATTTTCGTTTCAAAAAAATCAATTATACCAAAGAGGTACAAAAAGAGATTGATGAACGCATGATCAGTGAAAGAAGAAGAATTGCTGAAAGATACAGATCTGAAGGTAATGGTGAAATGATGCGTATAATGGGAGAAAAAGAGAGAGAATTGAAACGTATTATGTCGAGTGCGACTAGAGACGCTCAAATAATCATTGGCGAAGCAGATGCTCAGGCAGTTAATATTTATGCTGAAGCATATAATCAATCCCCCGAATCAAGAGATTTTTTCGAATTTATGAAAACGCTGGATACATACAAAAAAACATTCTCCCCCAAAGATACACTTATTATGACAACTGATAACAGTTACTTTAAATACTTAAACAAATAGCCTAGGGATGACGAGTCGAAACCAAAATATGAGGATTAAAAAAGTTCAATACGAAAAGAGCTAAGGACTAAACGACCATGGACAATAAAATTTTAACCGAGCGGGTAACCGTTGACATGTTTGAGTCATCTGGTCTTTGTTAGTCCTCTTTGAAAGTTAAGAAGTCCTTAGATTTCTGGTTGAGAGGATAAACATGTATTTAAATCAATGAAATTAGGATTTAAATTATGCTTTTGTTACCCGTTGGGTGGTCCCGCAAAGCGGGATGAAAATTAGTTTTGGCGGACGCCGGGGACAGAAAAATAGTAAATTGTAAAAGGTAAATGGTAAACTTTGGAATGCCTCCGGCGGTGTTTTATTAGTGGCTGGGTTACCTGCTGTCAACCTAATGTTAGAATGCAGCTCGGGAGG
>CAYTUX010000208.1:0-4906 GCA_964441455.1 uncultured Victivallales bacterium
GTTTAACATTAGATTGGAAAAGGGGAGGGACAGCGTCCCCGCTGTCCGCCAAAACTAATTTTCATCCCGCCTTGCGGGATCACCCAACGGGTGGCAAAACAATCTGCTTTTTGCTAATTCTATAGGCCTCTCTCTTCGTTCGTTGCTGTCACAGGCTCCAGCCTCGCCAAGGCGTTTACTGAAACTGCTGTTGTACCCCTCAACCGAAAAATCAATGGAGGAATAATATGAAGATCATGAGAATTGTAACAATAACCTTTAAAACCATCATAAAAACCCTTGCAAAAACGGTGCCCATAGCAATGTTTGTTGCTTTAATATTGTGCTTTATATAATACTCCACAACATATGCCCCAAGAAATCCACCTATAAATAGTCCTATAAGTGAACCAAGTATATATATGGGAATAAAAATCGTGCCGATTATTCCCCCTATAAAACTTGTAAAACCGGCAACAACCCCGGCAAACTTTGATCCACCCTTTTTTACAACACCAAAATATCCGGCTAATGCTTCGAAAACTTCAACAAGAATTGCCATTACCGCAAGGACAATAAGTACTGTCCAGCTTGGGTTCAAAGAGACATTAGATACCTTGAAAAGCAATCCTGCAAGCAGAACCAACCATGTTCCGGAAACAGTTACCATTGACAAAGCAATTCCTGTTAAACACATGCCGAAACCCAGGATGTAAACTAGTATTTGTAAAATATTCTCCATTATTAATCACTCATCCCTGAAATTATTTCAAGCATCTCTGTTGTAATATTCTGCTGCCTCAAACTCCTGAATCGTTTGTTCATCTCATCCAGCAATTCTGACGAATTTTCACTCGCTCTTGCCATTGCAGCCATCCTGCCTGCATTTTCCGAGGCAAAACTATTAATTACTGCATCGACATAAATCTCTTTTGCCACATTGGGAAGTAATGTCATCAAAACAGATTCTGCAGATGGTTCAAAAATAATGCTCTCTGCTACTTTTTCATCATAATCTAATCCTTGAAAATAATTAATGTCAACCGGTAAAACAGATATTTTTTTCAACTCCTGTTTGATGGGATTCTCATATTTTGTATAAATCAGTTCTATTTTAGAATATTTGCCCCCCTTGAAGGAATTAAAAATCCAGTCAAATATCTCTCTCCCCCAAAAATCATCTTCACTTTTTGTGGAAGGTTGCTCGAAGAATTGAATAGGGGTGATTTTTAATCTTTTTAACTTTCTAAGCATGATTTTCCCGGATGCGACAACATCTGTTTGAGAATCAATAAAACCATTGGCATATTCAGCTAGTTGAGTGTTGTAAGCCCCGCATAAACCTTTGTCCGAACCTAAAATAACTAATGCCTTCTTTGTCGAATTGTGTTTTCTTAGAAAAGGATGATCTAAATTGCCGATATTAATTCCATGTGCCGCAAGCCCCATTATTTCCAACAACTTGTTCAACACATTTCTTCTGCTGAGAATATCTTTTGCAAATTTATACATTCTGGCTGAAGCAACTTTTTGTAGTGCGCTTGTAACCTTGTTCAGATGCTGAGTAGTACCTATCCGGCTTTTTATTTTTTTTAATTCAACTGACATTGTATACCTTCTTCACCAAGTTTTTTCATCAATAAACAGTCATGACAAGACGGGATATTCTGTGCACAGAAATCGTAATAGACCTGCATAATACCTTGCTGTTTTAACGCCGTGTTATAAATTGCCGGATTATGATCATGACCAAACAGCATATAAGCAGTATTTGTAATGATACTATTTGACTGCTCCTTCGGAATTTTGCCCATTGAAAAACTTATATCAATGTTTTGTGTAGCTAACCAAGGTGTTATAACATTGATTATTATTGATATTGCCCGCTGCTTTCCAAGCATTCTGGCTCTATAGTTTTTCTTGTTGCCGTAAAAACTGAAATAATTCTCCCAGAATTTTATGTTTGGTGTCTCTGTTAAATCTTTTATTGTCTGCTTGTACCATCTGTCAGGAAGTTCACTATTGTTTTTGAGAATCTTGTCAGACAGATTTTCTTTGCTGCAAAAGAGATATGCTATAGCTGCAAGCCGTCTCACCGGGCTGTTTTGCGGCCGTACAAATGCAAAACTCCAATCATGATTATCCATCTTAAGGTCATGCAGCTCATTTTCATGTTTCCACCAATTATCCCACAATATTCGTATAAACTCAGCAGTTTCAGGTGTAGTACCCGATGTCTCCGCAGGAAGAAGACCGGAAACCCCCAGCAGAATTGAATATGCAGCTGACGGAGAATTATCAGACAAATCTCTTAATAAGGATATTGGCAGACGGTTAGCTAAAACTCTAAATGCGGCAGAGTTATGTTTGTAGCCCATTGACCCCATTATCTCTTCATAAAGAATTTGTTCGCTGTTCTTTTCTGATATTCCGCTTGCAATTCTAACGGTCTTTAATCTTAGTCTCTCCTCTCCGGCAGATTCTAAAAAATCACTAACTTGTTCTTGTGACCATGTTGAAAATATTTTAGAACATGGAGACGGATTTTTCGGAAAAACCGGTCTTGGATATGCTGTCGTATCTATCTTGTCAAAAAAGAATTCATTAATTTCATTAATACTCTTCTTTAAAGATATGTTAATTATATCTTTTGTCGGCAATTTAGAAAAGTCTTTTGGCTCATTATAAAAAACATGTGCAATTACGTTTTTATAAGATGGATTTTCAGTATGTTTATGAGCATTCCAGTCGGTTGCCGTTGTATGTATCTCAATGTCACCTGAAATCCTGCGCTTCTCTTTTCCGACTAATAGTGTTGCATCAAGAAAGTCCGGACCTGACTCAAGATTCCATCTTCCGGGATTTAAAATTTCAACAGCTTCCCCCGATAGCGTCTTAATGTCTTCAGGCCTGAACTTTGCGTCAAACCATAAACACTGAAGATGCCTTTCTGAAGGTGGAGCTTTGTAATCAGCAATAAATGTCTCTTCAACAATAAAATTACTCTTCTGTTTTAAAATTCTGTACTGCTCAGATTTTTTAAAATTATATGAAGCTTTCATTTCGTTATCTTTTGTTTCTATTTGGTTCTGTCAAAAGTTTTGTACTCTTAGTAGCCCTATTTTGTTTTAAATCAATGGGATACAGACTATTTTGTCTTATCCGTATGTTTTTTTGTTTTATTTCGGTCATCGGGGACGATGACCCTCCCTGTTAAAGTTGCAATCTAACATTAATCTGCAAGGTTCGCACGGGAGGAAGAACCCCTCCGTCCTCGCTCCTCGGACACCTCCCCTAAACAGGGCTGGAGCTAATACGTCCTCGGCGTCCGCATTAGAAAACTTCTTGTTTTCATATTCTTTCATAAAACTTTTGACAGAACCTTCTATTTAGAACTCCATTATATATTGTTGCATATGGCTTACATATCATAGGAAAATTAATGAAAGGAGAGTTCTTGGATTTGGATCTGAATTCTGATGCATCAGAAATTTTCCAATTAACAGACTCGTCAACAATTGTAAGATTTGCCCTGAAGCCAATATCAAGAGCCTTTGAATATGAAAGATTTAAAATATCTGCGGGGTTTGAAGTCCATAGCTTAGCCCATTTACTTACAGATAACAGTTTGGACTCCACAAGAATTTTATATGTAATACCAATTGCCGTTTCTAAACCGGTAATACCAAAAGGTCCGTTAAGAAGTCCCTTGGAACTTTCTGAAACTGTATGTGGTGCATGGTCTGTTGCCATTATCTCTATTGTTCCATCAAGTATAGCTTCTAAAAGATCCTCTCTGTCCTTAGCCGAACGAATAGGGGGGTTCATCTTGTAATTTGCATCATCTCCGGGAATGTCTTCATCGCACAATGCCAAATGATGTGGGGTTAACTCCGCTGAAACACTAATCCCTGATTTTTTAGCATCTCTGATAAGCGATGCTCCCTCAGAAGTTGAGATATGTTGAATATGAATATGTGCCTTAGTCTTTTCTGCGATAATAATGTCACGTTCAATTATTACAGCTTCTGCTTTTGATGATATACCGGGGACTCCAAGTCTGCCTACCATAACTCCATCATGAATAACTCCATTGCCTGCAATTTCAGGATGCAGAGCATGCTCTACAATTGGTTTGTCTAATTCAGCAGCAATATATGCAGCTTCAGTCATCAGACCAACATCAACTGTAGTTGAACCATCATCAGAAAATGCAGGTACACCAGCTTCTGAAAGCTCACTTAACGGTGCAAGCTCTTTACCTGACCTGTCGATTGTCAGACATCCTACAGTCATAATATCCAAAGGCATATTCTCTGACTTTTTTTTGATAAATTCAATATGCTCAGGTTTGTCCATAGCTGGTGTAGTGTTGCCCATAAGAAGAACAGATGTAAAACCACCCGCTAATGCAGAAGCAGTTCCGCTCTTTATCGTCTCTGCATCTTCACAACCCGGCTCCCTAAAATGAACATGCATATCCAGAAAACCCGGCATAATTGTTTTGCCGGTCATATCCAAAGAGTCAAAACCAATGTCAAAATCAGGCTTTCCAACAATTCTATCGCCATCAATATATAAATCTCTCTTCTCGCAGCTACCACTCATTGGCTCAACCACAAGACCATTTTCTAATTTTAATTTTGCCATTTCTATCCCCATGTTTTATAAAATTATAACACACCAAATTATATCTTTCCATAATAAAATAATACTAATCAAATAAAAATTTTTTATTATTAAGGACATAGCTAAATTACTATTTGACAAATTAATAATTTTTTGTTAAGTTTTAACTTATCATTTAAATTTAAACATAAATACGGGAGGAAATACTATGGCTATGCCACGAGTTAAAGTTGATGGAAGAAGTATCTATCACACGTTTCAGAGATGTGTTGACGGAACTTCCTGGATGGACTCCGAA
>CAYTUX010000209.1:0-12531 GCA_964441455.1 uncultured Victivallales bacterium
TGAGCTTTGTTGTGGCTATTGAATAATAATCAAGGTTGAGTCATTGGTGAATTTGATACTAACATCCTCATCTGCAATGTCAGCTCCTCTTGTTGTCACTCTCAACAGCGACCAATCATCAGGCTTCAACCAACTATTATCTTTCAACTTAAAATCAGAAAATGAAAAGTGCTGCCGTTATCCTGAAAAGTAATAGCTTTAGGTTCGCCACTAGGATAAATCTCAATGGATGCCTTCAATGTTCTTTGACCTGCAACAAAATTGGTAACAACAAAGTTATAGCTGGTTCTTAATCCTTTTGGACGCAAAAACCAATTACCACAATCCCAACCAAGAATAATGTCTGTCTCTTCGGCTGCCAATTTCCCATCTTCATGCACTGAATCTATTCCAAAGGCAATTTGGACACTATTAGTAAGAGTTGCATTTAAAGACATTTCAACTTTAAAAGTCCTTGCACGATTTGGCAAGTTTAATTGAAAAGATTGTTCTCTCGAGGATTCACCATCAATATATTGATACTCAAGAACCTTAGGCACATCAACAACCACACCAAAAAGAGAGACAGAGAAAAGCAACACAACAACAAATAAATATTTCATTTAGAACCTTTTTTAAATTTTATAGTATGATAACAAAAGAAAAAACCAACCTTCAAAAAAATATTATTATTTATTCCTTACAAGGCTTTTTACAAAAACTTCCACAATTTCCGGGTCAAATTGTGTTCCGGAGCCTTCTATTAGTCTACGTTTTGCTTCTTCAAGAGGCAGCTTTTTTCTGTATACTCGATCGGAAGTCATAGCGTCCCATGCATCGCATACTGCAGTAACTCTTGCAAGTAGAGGAATATTATCTTTTTTCAGACCTTTTGGATAACCTTTTCCGTCATACCTTTCATGGTGATATATCACAATATCTGAGATACTGTCAAAGTTTGGCAGCGATTCTAAAATTTTACCACCGACTGTTGGATGTTCTTTCATGCGATCATATTCTTCATCAGTTAAAGCACCTTTTTTCTGAAGTATAGCTTCAGGTACACCTATCTTGCCGATATCATGTAGTCTGCCTGCAATATGCAGCGTAGCAAGATCAGTTCCGCCGATACCCATTGCCTCTCCAAGTTTGACCGCGTAGTCAGCAACGGATCTGTTATGGTTATGAGTATAAGTATCTCTGGCTCCAACTACCTGTGCCAGAGAGTCAATAACAGCCATAAAAAGAATCTCTTTTTCGGAAACTTCATCCAGATATTTTTGTTTTACATCTGACAGCTCGGATTGGATCAAATGTTCAGTCTCTTCTTTTTGCCTGGAATTTTCAATTAGTTCTATCTGCTGGGCGACCAGTTCAAGCAATTCATCTTTTTTAACAGGTTTTGAAATCAGATGCTTTGCTCCAAGGTTTAGTGCTTGAGTAACAAAAGCGGCATCTAAGGTACCGGTAATAAATATAAATGGAATATCACGGTCAGTCTTTTTGCACCATTCCAGCAGATCCACACCTGTTGCTCCAGGCATAAAGATGTCAGTAATAACAAGGTCAATGTTTTGCTTTTTAAGAATTGCCATCGCGACGACAGCGGAATCGGCAGTAAAGCAACTGTAGCCCTGTTTTTTTAGCCAGACACGAAATGTTGCAATAATTGTAGGTTCGTCATCTACTATTAGAATGTTGTTTTCATCTGACATAATATAATTTTTTCTTAATCGTGAGCCGGTGAACGGATTTGAACCGTCGACCTGATCATTACGAATGACCTGCTCTGCCAACTGAGCTACACCGGCATAAATAAGTTTAATGCTAAAAACTTGTCGGATATTAATACAAATGAACTATTCTTGCAAGAATAATATTTTTTCGTTTTGTTGAGCCTCAAAAAACTTACAAATACAAAAAATCAATATTTATAATTCAATTTTAACAAAAAATTATTAATTATCCAAGATTTTATTTCTTTAGGTCTGTCCTTTTTAATACTGAAATCAAAATTAGCCACTGATGAACACCGAAAATCACGGAAAGAAGAAATGTCTCGCGCGGAGACGCATAGAACACAGAGAAAAGAGAAGATGTTTAACGCAAAGGACGCAAAGAAGAGAAAAAGAAAGAAGTTAACCGCAAAGAACGCAAAGGACACAAAGAAGAAAAAACAAGAAGATTTAGCCACTGATGAACACCGATAGCCACGGATTGTTTTTGAAAGCATTCCAACGTGTTGGAACAAAGGTCTTTTTATAATTGCTCTTATGAAAATAAATTTTTAACTATCATTATGAAAAATCCCTGTTCGATTTCATCGAATTGCTTTAAAAAACTGGAAGAATGTTAGCCACCGATGAACACCGATAAGCACGGAAAGAAGAGATGTCTCGCGCAGAGTGCAGCCTGTAGCCGAGGGCCTCGACCTCGGAAAGTAACGCGACGATCCCTCGTTGCAGGAGTTCTCCGGTGGGCTTTCCCCATCGGGAACGCAAGAGGGATAGCCACACTCGAGCTTGCGAGAGGGGCTTTAACCATTAAAAATAAACAATAGGGTGAAGCAATGACCCCGCCCTTACTTTGAAGCATATTGGGAGTCTCAGCTCGGCTCTTCCTTATACATACAAAGCTCGCGTAATCGTACAAGATAGAGAAATTCAAAATGGGGTAATGCAACCCATGGAAGAATAAAACTAAAATTTGGTTGGTTTTGTTCTTTAATATCCCTATGAAAGATACAACGGTATGATATATATACTACTTGCAATATTTTTATCTACATGCAGTTTGTTTGGGGTTCAGCAAAAAAACTGTACCAAAGATAAAATGCCGAGGAACATCAAATGCTTTGGCTGTTCACAAATTCCGAAATAATAAAGACAGAGTACCAGAAATAAAAACTTTAAATGATAATATATATTATATACTTATTTAAAGGGCAGATTATCTAAGTAATTTGGTACAAATAATTTTCGAATATTACACCGATATTTAAAATTGTTTTATTAGAAGTATTCATTATATTGTTTTAATCTATCATCCCGCCCTCTTTGCATAAATAGAAACATATTTCGAACATTGTCTTTTTTGCTTCGAAAAAAGTTGCATTTCCTGGGAAATACTATATAATATTCTTAATAATATTGCAAATACACAGCAGTTATACTGATACTTTTTCGTGATACAATACTAAGATCTGAGAACAAATGGAAAATAAAAATGTAAGTCAATGTATAAGCAGAGTAGTTTCAGAACTAATAGACATCGTTATGAACAAAGTGCTTATAAAAGACCCTTTTATAAAAGAAAAACACCATTCAAGCAAACCGTTATACGCTGCATTAGTGCCTGATGAAATATTTAAAGGTTCACATTTTGAAAGAAGATTTGTAACACCATTTGGTAATGTTTGGGAAAAATTAGCCCAAGTGGTTGCAGAAGAGTATCATGGGCATTGCGAAAAAGGCAAAACCATTACAGGAGAAGTGGGAGCTGAACGACTAAGACGAATTCAAGAAGTTCTCAACAATTTAGAATCTAAAAAGAAAGACAAGCGTAAACAAAAACCAGATTGGGATAAAGAGCTAAAATACATTTTAAAAGGTACTGGCAAACCTATTCCAACAAATGTTGTTTGTGATGTTTTTATTGACAGTAAAAAGACAAAGAAGAGATATGCTTTTGAGATAAAAGCACCTTTGCCTAATAGCGATCAAACCAAAGTAAGTAAAGAAAAGATGTTTAAACTTTTAGCGATGAATCCTTCAAAAGTTGATTATGCTTTTTTCGCTCTTGCTTATAATCCTTATGGTCAAAAATCCGATTATAATTGGTCTTTCCCCATGAGATGGTTTGACATGCATAATGATGCATCTGTACTTATTGGAAACGAATTTTGGGAATTGATTGGGGGGGGGAACTTATAAAAACTTCATTTCTGAAATCAATTTGTTAGGCAAGGAGTATCGCGAAAGAATTTATCGCGAATTTTTAGGAATTGAACCACCACACAATTTTAACGATTCAATACTTCAATAGATTGCGAAAACATTATATAAAGTTATAAATATTTATTGAAGCTTGGCAAAATAGATTAAGATTACAAACACAGAGGATAAAAATGCAAGATTTGATGACAATAAAAGAAGCAAGTATTTGGGCTTCTAAATTTTTAGAAAAAGATGTTACTACATCAAATATATCATATCTAATACAATATGGAAGAATCCCCAAAAATAGTGATAGTAGAAATACTTTTGTTAATAGATGTGATTTAGAAAAATATTACACAATGCATCATGAAACTAAAGAAGATCAATGGAAGAAAAAATTAGGCAATGATTTAAATTGGCAATTGTCCTTTTCTGAATATAAAGAATCAGAAACAACAAAGCATGTTCATAGATTACATCCTTATAAAGGGAAATTTATTCCTCAATTAGTTGAATATTTTTTAGACTCTCATACTGATAAATTTAAAAATAAAAGTTTTTTTAAGCAGGGTGATATTATTTTAGATCCTTTTTGTGGGAGCGGTACAACACTCGTTCAAGCAAGTGAGCTTGGAATTAATGCATTAGGGATTGATGTTTCTGCTTTTAACTCATTTATAAGTAATATTAAGGTTGGAAAGCATGACACGAAAGATATTAGAACAAAATCGCTAGATATTACACAGAAACTTATAGAGTTTCAAAAGAAGAAAAGTAATTTAGATTTTGAGCAACAATTGTTAAATGAATTAAAAATATTTAACAATAAATTTTTTCCATCGCCAGAGTTTAAATACAAAGTTAGACAAAAAGAAATCAATGAAAAAGAGTATGGAAATCAAAAAGCTGATGAGTTTATTAATATTTATTATAAACTCATATCTGACTATAAAATTGAACTAAAGCAAAGCAAAGATGATACATTTATTGACAAATGGTTTTTAAAAGTTGTTCGAGATGAAATAGAGTTTGTTTTTAATGAGATAAAATCAATAAAAAACCAAGATACAAAAAAAGTGCTCGCATTAGTATTAAGTCGTACAATACGTTCATGTAGGGCAACAACTCATGCTGATTTAGGAACGCTAAAAGAACCAGTCACTACAACTTATTACTGTAAAAAACATGGAAAAATTTGCAAACCATTATTTTCTATTTTAAATTGGTGGCAAAGATATTCTCAAGACACAATTAATAGAATTGAACAATTTAATTCTCTCAGGTCAAATACTTTGCAAAAATGCATAGTTGGTGACAGTAGGAATATAGATATTATTGAAACTTTGAAACAAAAATCTTGTCATTTATCAGATCTTGTTGAAAATAATAAAATTGATGGGATATTTTCAAGTCCCCCTTATGTAGGGTTAATAGATTACCATGAACAACATGCTTATGCTTATGATTTGTTTGGTTTTGAGAGAAACGATAAATTAGAAATTGGCCCATTGTTTAAAGGTCAAGGGCGGGAAGCTCAAAAATCGTATGTAACAGGAATATCTGATGTTTTAAATAATTGTAAAAAATATTTAAAATTAGATTACGATGTATTCCTTGTAGCAAATGACAAATATGGTTTATATCCTCAAATTGCAGAACGGGCAAATATGCAAATTGTAAATGAATATAAAAGGCCTGTGTTAAACCGTGTTGAGAAAAGCAGGATAGCATATTCTGAAATTATTTTTCATCTAAAGGAGAAGTTATAATGGCACTGTCTAAAACACAAATAGATTTAATAGAAAATACTATTACAAACAGTTTGAGAAATAAATTTAGCACCTATAATCCCGAACCCGCTGTAATGCCTTTTCACACAAGATTACTTGGTAAAGATCGGTTTGCTCTTTATTCATTTATACATTCTCTGAATACAAATTTTGGTACAACAATTTTTGAACCCGTTGCTGTATCGTTAGCTAAAAGCAGATTTAAAGTTGCAAAGATTCAAATGAAATCTGGAACGCAAATTAGCACTGCCGCACTATTTGAAATTCAAAAAATAATGGACGAATTGACTTTTGCAAACACAAAACCAAACAAGCAAATGGAAATTGAAACAATCAGGCGAGTTTGTCAACAAGGAGAAATGAGAAACGTTAAACCTACAAAAGTAGATGTTTATCTTAAAAGTAACAGCAATGAAATATACCTTTTTGATATAAAAACAGCCAAACCCAACAAAGGTGGTTTTAAAGAATTTAAGAGAACGCTTTTGGAGTGGGTTGCAACTGTTTTGTCAGAAGATCCTAAAGCAAAAATTAATACCTTGATTGCAATTCCATATAATCCTTACGAACCAAAACCGTACAGTCGATGGACAATGGCAGGTATGCTTGATTTAGATAATGAGTTAAAAGTCGCTGATGATTTTTGGGATTTTCTTGGTGGTGAAGGTGCGTACAATGATTTATTAGGTTGTTTTGAACGTGTAGGTATCAAACTAAGAAGTGAAATTGACGAATATTTTAAAAGATTTAATTAAGAGTGGAATCTATAATCCCGAAGTAGCTGTTTTTTGCATCAATTTATCACTCAAAGGTTAACTTTCGACCTTTGAAATTATTTACAAAATATAGCAAAACCAATTATGGAGCTTTCAAAAATGTTTGATCCTAAAATTGAACCAGGAGTCCAACTAGATAATCAAGAGTTGTGCTCCATTTTCAAATGTAGTACCCAAGGGGGAATGAGAAAATCCAATAAAACCAATTCATTAGTTATTATATCCAATCATATAAAATCAATATATGACGACAGGTGGCTGGAAGACGTATTTCATTATACAGGTATGGGCATGTCCGGAGACCAATCTCTTGACTTCATGCAAAACAAAACCCTAGCAGATTCATCAACAAATAGTGTTTTGCTTCATTTATTCGAAGTTTTTGAGAATAAAGTGTACACAATAGGCCCTATAAAATTATCTAAATCGCCATATCAGGAAACTCAACCCGATCAAGATGGTAACGACAGACAAGTGTGGATGTTCCCTTTGAAATTGATTTCTGGAAAACCACCTTTGCTAGAAAAAAACAAGATCACAGCCCTTGTTAAGTTAAAAGAAAAACAAGCTAAGAAACTTAGTGACCAAGAGCTACGCAGAAGAGCTATGCTAGCAGGGAAAATAGCTGGTAGAAGAACCATTTCATCTTTACAATTCGAACGAAATATTTGGGTTTCAGAGTATACCAAGCGAAAAGCCAACGGCATCTGTCAACTTTGCAATAAGAATGCACCATTCAACAACAAGTCTGGTATTCCATATTTGGAGACGCACTATATTGTTTCGCTATCAGCAGGCGGAGATGATTCAATCCAAAATGCAGTAGCCCTATGTCCCAATTGTCATAGAAAGATGCACGTTATTAACTCAGAATCAGACAAACAGAAATTGTTAGATAAAAACAAGGCAAACAACTAAGCACAATAGAAAATAGCTTTAAATTATTGAAGAAATAACCTAAAAACAATAACAGCAAAAAAAGGACCAAATATAGGAAATGAATTCTGGGGATGCTCAACATATCCAAGATGTAGAAACATTTTAAAAATATATTAGAAAGAGAATCAAATGCATAAGGGAATTTACGAAAAGACAATTTCAAAGAGTGTTAAATCTCAACTACAAAACTTGTCAGATGACCTTGAATACCATAGTGATAAAATTGATAATGCAGAACTTGCACAAAAGTTGTCTCGTTGCGTAAACAATGTACTTACCAAAAGTCTTGAAAGAATTAAGAAGAGTGGAGAACAAACAAAGACTAATCGACAAATTGCATTGGTTAATAAAATTTTTGAGACAATGGCAGAATATACAGATGACGATGATTTTCTTTATGAACAGATTGAAGAAACAGAACTTCCTGAGATTCTTACATCAATACAGAACAAACAAGTTGCTCAAAAGCTTGCAATAAGACCTATTACTTCTATAGCGGAAAGCACACTGTTTACAGGTTCATCAAAAGAACCTAGTCTGGGTAGTGAGATTCAAAAAGAAATTGTTTCTGCAAATGAGATATGTTTGCTTATATCTTTTATTCGATGGACTGGTCTAGTTTTGATTTATGACGAGCTTCAAGAGTTTACTCAAGCAGGTGGAAAACTAAGAGTAATAACAACTTCATATATGGGAGCAACTGACTACAAAGCTGTAGAAAAGATTGCTCAGCTAACAAATACTGAAATTAAAGTATCTTATGACACAAAACGAACTCGATTACATGCCAAGGCATATATTTTCAAGCGTAACACTGGCTACTCAACGATATATATTGGATCCTCCAATATTTCTAGATCAGCAATGGAAAAAGGTCTTGAATGGAATACAAAGATTACACAAACCGACTTCCCTACTATTTATCAACAAAGCATTGCCAGATTTGAAACTTATTGGAATCAAGATGAATTTGTAGAGTTTAAATACAATAATGAAAGTCATACTATCAAATTAAAGAATGCGCTAAGTTCAGAAAGCAACACCAATATTGGAGCGTTATCTGTAAATTTTGATATTAAACCATACACTTATCAGCTAGAAATTCTAGAAGCATTAGAAGCCGAACGTCAACTTTATAAAAACTACAGAAATTTAATTGTTGCTGCGACAGGCACTGGAAAAACTATTATTTCAGCATTTGACTATAAAAGATATTGCGATGAACATCCAAAACAGGCAAATAAACTTCTTTTTATTGCTCATAGACAAGAAATTTTACGTCAAAGCCTAACAACATTCCAAGTTATTTTGCATAATCCGAATTTTGGAGACTTATGGTTTAATGGTGAAACACCTACACAAAGCAACCATCTATTTGTCTCAATTCAAACGCTTAATTCAAAAAACAACTGGGAACTATTCAGCTCCGATCATTATGATTTTATAATCATTGATGAGTTTCATCATTCAGGTGCAAAATCCTACAAAAAGATACTTGAAAAATTCTCCCCGAAGATTCTTCTTGGATTAACAGCAACTCCTGAACGTACAGATGGAGCAGAGAAAGAGATTATTGACACATATTTTGATGGTCACTTCTCAGCAGAAATTCGTTTGCCGGAAGCTATTGAGCGTAAACTATTAACTCCATTTCAATATTTTGGAATAACTGATACTGTTGACTATACAAAAATTCGCTGGAGAAATGGCGGATACGATATCACAGAGCTAGAAAATCTTCTAACCGACAACAATATAAGATGTAATAACATATTAAAAAACATCAATAAATACGTTACATCTATTTCAGAAATACGGGCTTTAGCATTTTGTGCAACACAGAAACATGCAGACTATATGGCTGACTTCTTTTGCAACCATAATATAGCAGCAGAGTCACTGCATTCTGGTCAATCAGACCATAATGTGAGACGTGGCAACGTCGTTGAGAGATTACAAAAAAGAGAGATTAATATATTATGTGTTGTAGATATTTTTAATGAAGGAGTAGACATTCCATTTCTTGATACTGTTTTATTTTTAAGACCAACAGAAAGTTTGACAGTATTTCTTCAGCAATTAGGACGAGGGTTGAGGTTATATGACAACAAAGAGGTATTAACTGTATTAGATTTTGTTGGACAAGCACACATGAACTTTTCATTTGAAAGTCGTTTTCATGCCATGCTTGGAACCACAGGTACACCAATTGAAACACATGTCCAAAATGATTTTGCAAATATGCCTGTTGGATGTTCGATTAAGCTGGAACGAAAAGCTAAAGAATATATTCTAAATAATATTCAACAATATTTTAAAAATGGCGGCGGCAGATTTGTAAATAGAATCAAATCTTTCACAAATGACTCAGGCTTAGAATTGACTATGAGCAATTTTATAAATTTTTACAACTTAAAGCTTTCAAATATTTATCGCTATAAAACATGGACTGAGTTATGTGAAAAAGCAGGTCTTCTTCAATGGAATGATCCAGATAAAGAAATACTTAAAATTAGTTTAAGAAGAATTGTTCATATCAACTCTTGGAAATATCTACAATTTTTACTTACAAACTGGAATGAGCTGCCAAATATTAACTACGATACAAGAACAGAGAAAGAACAACAGTTCTTGCGAATGTTTTATTACTGTATTTGGAAGAAACCTTTATCAGACTATAACTTTAGCTCTATCACTGATGCTTTTAAACAGTTTTTTGATAACCCATTTTTAACTGCTGAGGCAAAAGAGATTTTAGAATATAATCATAAACATATTAAGTTCTTAGAGAAAGAGATCGATTTGCCATATGAGCTGGCTTTAGATGTACACAGCTGTTATATTAAAGATGAAATTATGGCTGCTTTTGGACATCATAATCTCAAAGAGATGCCGGCACATCGAGAAGGTGTAAAGTATTTCAAAGATATTAATACTGATGCTTTCTTTATTACTCTAAATAAAGCAGAAAAAGAATATTCTCCAACAACGATGTATCGTGATTATGCATTAAGTGAAATACTATTTCATTGGCAATCACAAAGTACAACACCTGAAAATAGTCCAACAGGACAAAGATATACCAAACCCCAAGCTGGCCATAACGTTTTATTATTTGTGCGAGAGCAGAGAACTCAAGATGGACTCACATCGCCTTACCATTTTTTAGGTAAATGCGAATATGTGGAACATCAAGGGACCAAACCAATAAATATTACGTGGAAGCTACACGAACCAATGCCTGCATATTTGGTTGCACAAAATAGACGCCTGGCATAAAAAAGAATATGTGAACAATTCATTGGACACAACTATTGGATATCTGAAATCTTCGAACTGCTCGCAACTTGCGACCAGAGATTTCAGACTCAAGTTTTATATTACTACCCTTGGCAACCAAAATCTTCACTTCAGCTACAGACGTTCCCAGACAACTACTTCTTTGAAGGAAACAGAACCCAGCAGTACCATCAGGTAGGAAATGCGGTACCTCCTATGATGGCTTATCAGTTAGCTAAGATTGTTTATAAAATCTTTAACAACAATAAGTCATAACGAGATTATCCAGACCATCTTCATGTTCATGCAATATAATTTTGCTTACCAGAAACTCAACTTTGTTTTCTATCTCTGAATAAGTCTTGAGATTATCCAGAAAAGTAAAACTGAATTTCTCCAGTTCAAAAAATTCAAAATAAATTTCCTGCTTTATCTCATCGCCATAATTGTCATTGACTTGAAGTAAATACGACTCGAAATATTCTTTTTTATCGTCAAAACTCAACATATATCTTTCTCCAAATAATATTTATACTAAAACCCTTCATATTGCCATTTCCCCAGCTACTGACTGCAAATATTTTTCTAAGTCAATAGCCTGGTCATTGCTTTAAACACACGACCATAGGGAGAGAGGCTGCTGGAGCCTGCGATCCCGCATGGCGGGAAAGCTTAGCGTAATGTCCTATTTTAAAGCCTCTTACCCTGCGGTCGTATGATCTTTTGTTTTCCAGCACTTTTCTAATATTTTTATTTCCAATATTTTACAAAACAAAAAATCAACAGCCAATCACTGCTTTTCGGGACTGGCAAGCCAGCTGTATATTTTCTTCATTTCATTACGAAATGCTCTGCCGAGAGCAGGAAATTTTTTATTTATTTTTATTTCCCCGGGTTAAAACCCGGGGCTATTAAAATATCGCCCCTCCGGGGCTGCAATCAAAAATGACTGCAATAAAAAATTAGTGACATTAGCGAAATTAGTTGGTCACCCTCTTCTTCTTTTTCTTCTTTCTGTGCTTATCGGTGTTCATCGGTGGCTAACATTCTTCACTTATTTTCTTCTCTGCGTCCTCTGCGTCTCTGCGCGAGCAATTCTTTTGGTTGCGGCTATGCCGCCCTAAGGTTATTACTGCTCATAATTTATTTCCTTTTCGGCCGCAACGGGCAATTTTTCAGCATCAGATTTATATTCAACAATATCAGGCGAACTTTTAGTGTTCAACTGCTGTTCAATTATCTCAATCACTTTTTCCTGTTCCTTAAGCTCACACTCCCAGATTGTTATAACATTCCAGCCCAGATTTTTCAGATCTTTTAGATTTTTCTCATCTCGTTTGACATTTCGTTCAAACTTTTCCAACCAGAATTTTTTGTTTGATTTGGGAGTGGCAGCCCTTTTACAGTTTTCATGGCGATGCCAGAAACAGCCGTGAACAAAGATAACTGTCTTATATTTGGGCAGCACAATATCAGGTCGACCAGGAAGTGCTTTATTCTTTGGACCATTAACAGTGAAACGGTATCCGGCACGATGCAGAACGGAACGAACCAATATCTCCGGCTTAGTATTCCTACCTTTTATCTGTCTCATGTTCCATGAGCGCTTCTCTTTTGAAATCCTATCAGCCATCATCCATCCCTTGTGTATTGATTCAAGGGTTAGTCTATCAGAAAAAGATACTTAAAGTCAATATCTCATAACCATTCATTAAATACCCTTAATTTTTAGGTTGAACACCCTTTTTGGCGGGGTCACGGACCCCGACCCTACAGTTGCGGATGCTGAAATCAAATCTAAATGGTTGATTGCAAATGGTTTCTGTAGGG
>CAYTUX010000210.1:0-5601 GCA_964441455.1 uncultured Victivallales bacterium
TTCATTTTTTTCTTGTACATCCCCCATACTTTTAATATATTGCAACTATATATCAATAATCTTGCTCAGCGGTTGAGCAAAGATTTATTGAGAAGTTACATTCTATCATATTTTTTTGCTCCGAAATTCTGTCCTATAATTGGAACAGTTATTGATCCAAGAGCAATTGGGATTGCGTATATAAAAAACTGAATTTTTTGTCCTGCACCAGTTCCTGCAACAGCTTTACAGCCGTACACAGAGACGAGTCTCATGATAATAAAACTCATTAATGGTAGCAGCATATTTGTTAAAGTAGCCGGAACAGAATATTGAATAATTATTTTCCAATAAGTAAATGCATGTGAAAGAGTTCTTTTTGAAAATTCAAGCATGTGACATTGATAGTGCATTATTAATAGAGATGCTGCCACAGTAAATAATCTTGAAACAACAGTGGCGATGGCTGCACCGGCTATACCAAGGGCGGGAAATCCCCACAGACCAAAAATCAATATTGGGTCAAACAGAATATTTAGACATGCCCCAATTGACATGATTATCGCCGGAAAGAGAGAGTCTCCTGTTGCTCTTATGGCACTATTGCCAAGCATTGGAAGAATAATTACCGGGGTAAATGTATACCAGATAAGCATATATGATGAAATTAATGGTATTATATCAGGATCTGCACCGAGCAGTTGAAAAGTTTGTTTAACTGTTAATATTCCTACGAATGCAATAATTGAAATTATACAAAATGTCATCCTGAGTGCATTTGTGGTGAGTTGTTTTACTTTTTCCTGGTTATTTTCTCCAATAGCTTTTGAGACAGTTGAGGACACGCCAAGTCCTATGCCCATTCCAATTGCCCATATAAGCATAATAACCGGACTTGTATATGAGATTGCAGCAAGTTCAATGTCGCCGAGTTTTGCGACAAAATATGTGTCGGCAATATTAAAAGCCTGCATAACAACCATTCCGGCAATCATTGGAATTGTCATTACTGTTAAATGTTTAGCTATGCTGCCTTGTGTTAGATCCTTTTTTCTTTTCATTTTAATATGCTAATTTCTGATATAGATGCCATGCAACTATAGTTTTAGCATCGCAAATCTCGCCGGTACGGATCATTTTGTCAATCTGTTCAGATGTATAATAAAGAACTTCAATGTTTTCGTCATCATCCGGATTCATATCGCCTTGAACTGGATTTAACTCTGCATAATATATATGAAACAACTCTTCTGTATAACCTGGCGATGGGGCAACGATGCCAAGTTTGGTCATTTTTTCAGACTTATATCCAGTTTCTTCAATGAGCTCTCTTTCCGCACATGTTTCCGGAGATTCACCGGGATCTAATGTTCCGGCAATTGCTTCAATGAAGTAGTCTTCAACAGCTTTTCTATACTGTCTGACCAAGACAAATCTTTCATTTGGCAGTTTTGCCCAGATTACAGCTGCACCGGGATGGCATATGATTTCGCGTTTAGATTTAGTGCCGTTATCGAGCTTCACATCCAGAAGGTCAATTTTAAGTAGTTTGCCGTCAAATACTCTTTTTCTTGTAAGTGTTTTTTCCATTTCAGGTATCCTTAGAACTTCATTAGTATTTCGAGTACCATATCCCATGTGTATCTTTGAGCACACTCCTGAGTTCTGTTCTTACATTCGTTATAGAACTCTTTGTCTGTAAAAAACTTTTTCATTGCTTTTGCAAATCCTTCGGCTGTATCACTGTCAACAACGATACCGGTTTTATTTTTGCTTATAATTTCCTGAGGTCCTCCCTGAGTGGAAACAATTGCCGGAATAGATGAAGCGTGTGCCTCCAGGACTACGTTACCAAAAGTGTCAGTAAGGCTAGGGAAAACTAGAGCATCTGAACTGGCATATGCTTTTGATAAAAGTTCTCCGCTTAACTTGCCAGTAAATATAATACGTTTGTTAAATCTATATTTTTTTTTGTACTCTTCCCAGTCTTTTCCCGGTCCATCTCCAACAAATGCAAGGTTTGCGTCGAATCCCTCTTCCCGAAACATTTCAAATGCATCAAATAGAACTTTAATATTTTTTTCAGAAGATATTCTGCCTACATATACAAAGGTAAATTTTTTCTCTAAATCAAAAGCCTGCCAGAAGTGTTTGCTTCTATATTCCTGGTTAAACTTTGACAGGTCGACTCCTCTAGGCATTATATCAATTATATTTTCAGGAAAATCCATTTCTATAAGATTTTTTCTGTAAACCTCGGTGGGAACTAATATTCTCTGCATGTTTCCGTAAAATGTTCTCATAAATCTGATTGTACCTTCTCGCATAACAGGGTCTTGAGTCCAGTTCATGATGTACTGAGGAAAGTCAGTATGATATATACCGGTAACAGGTATTTCAAGAATGTATGCTGCTGCAAGTGCTGTTATTCCCAAAGGACCCGGAGTAGATATAATAATTTCATCAAAGTTTGCTTCTTCAAAATATTTAAGAACATCCAAAAATGGAGGGAAAGATAGTGTTTGAGATGCATATTCATCAAAACACCATATGCCTACAGGTTCAAAATTCTTAATGGCAAACTTCTCCTGTGTATATCCTTGAACGCATGTGATCATTGTTAGATCTTTTTCTTGTTCAAATGCAAGATTTGCCAATGTTTTAATTGTTCTTGTGACTCCATTGACTTCGTTAAATGTGTCTGTTACCCATGCTTTGGAAACTTTAGTTTTTGTCATTAATCCCTGATTATCAAATTTTAATGCAATTTCCCGTAGTTTTCTATCACCTTTATGTTGAGTCATAAAAGCTGCTATATAAGGTGTTAACCCAAGAGAAATTGCACCAACAGAAGATAAAGACTCAAGTATTCCCATAATAGAACCGCACTTTACTTTTTTAACTATTTCGCAGCTGAACTTATACAAAAGCTGGTGTGCCACCTGTGAGACCATAGTATATTTGTACTCAGCCGGCTCTAAAGTGTCTTTCAGACGCTTGGGATCTTTTGTGTTATCATTTTTAGATACAATATTAATGATTTCTGTAAATATCAACTTTTCTGTATCACTCATATGTTTTGAATGCTTCTGCCACATAAAAGGCATAGATATCTTTTCGGCAAGCACATGAAATTTATTTCTTTTTTCTTCATGAAATTTCGGATCTGTGAACCTCTTCAATAGTGTTCCAATAAAATTATCAGAAGTTCTAAATTTATTTCCGTAATAGTCTGAAGTTATCTTAATGAATGTATTTGCCATTTTCAGACTGTTGCTAGGGGTTCCTGCCGGAGAGTGATTGCCTGTTCTCAAGAAGTTCAGGAATTCTTTTGTATTCTTTGCATATGGAGTTTCTGTCCAACCTGATGCAATATACAAACTGCCATGGTCATCGCTGCCGCCAGTAAATTGCTTTATCCAGGAGTTTTCAGAAATAGGTTTAATATTGTGTTTATCTGCATATTCCAAAAGTCTCTCTTTTGTCATACTTTGAAGAATTATATTAGTTAAATTTTCAGAAACTTCAGGTCTTGCACCATTTATAGACTCAAATTTATCAAACAGAACAAGCATTTTTTCTACAATATCAAGAGTTAAGCAGTCATTAACTTCATAAAATGGATGAGCAATACTATGAATTATGTTTTTTTCAACCATATATTCTCTGAATTCATAAACATTTTTTCGCAAGTTGAGAAGGTTTCTGAACTCAAATTCGCTGATACCGTGAACAAGGCAGTGAATTTTGCAGTTATTTTCAGGAAATGTTGTTGTAATTTCCGAAGAGATAAATGTATTGGGAAGATGGGCAATTTCTAATACCCCATCAATACTGTTGTGATCTGTTATTGTGACAAAATCCATTCCTTTTGCCAAGGCGGTTTCATATATATTGATTGGTTCAGTAAAACTTTCAGAAGAACCAATTCGTCTTAAAAACCACTCTCTAGGTTGATCAGAAAATTTACTGTGTACCTGCAAATCAGCTTTTGATGTTTTTGTGTTCATGTTTGATATTAATTTTCTGTAACAATTATATTGTTTATAGTGCACCTGATAAAACCAAGTCTTAAATCGTAATCCATTACAAGAGGTGCTATACTCCACTCCGCCAGTTTTTTGCTTGCGGCAATTAATTTTTCGTCTTCCAATAAAGTTACAATATCTTTAAAAGGTGCACTCCAAAGGTTCATTGCTCCTCCCTTTCCTGAAGCTTCTTTTGCCAGTTGAGCTCTGATTTTAATAGAATCAGGATGTTTGCCTAATAATTTAACCGGAGCTTTTTCTTTTGTAGATTTAATTGAGAATGGTTTGACGATTCCGTCAACATTAAATTGAACACGGTAGTCTGAATCGTGATTTATAAAGTCTCTCTTGCCGTAATACATTTCTGATATCAATTTTATATTACTGGAAATTCCCTTACCTTGTGCTATTAATTCTGCTGCTCCATCCATATTTGTTGAAACATTACCGGTTACAAAATCCTTGCTGAAATAGTCAAGAGTTCCATTTTCCAGCATTTCATATGCTTCAAAACTTTTTGAAATAGTAGGGGTTTTAAAAAGCGGGTTCATATATTGGTCGGTATCTTTAATATACAGTATTGTATTAAGTTCCGGCATTGTAAGAACTGTTAATATTTGGTCGTTAAGAGAGATTCGATTGCGATCTTCTTCTTTGTCCTGATCAAAAGTATAGTAATTTAACTTAACAATGCAAGCCTTGTTAGTCTTAGACGTATTTTCATCAATCCAAATTCCTTCTGTTGAGTCGACTGTTGCTTTTGCAATACTGGCAAGTGTTAAAAACCAGACTTTGTATGTAATTAAATATTCCATGTGTACAGTCGGTTTTTGCGGTATAAAGCTTTTTGCAATCTTGTCTTTATAGGTCTCAACATTTCGTGCGTTTGTATTTGAAGATATGATTGTCAAACAAACGCAGATAAAAAAAATTTTTTTTAGTTTCATTTAAATCCTTATTCTGTTTTGAAATTAAATTATAATTATAACATTAAATTTTCAGTAAAACAATATATTTTCAGTTTTATTGTTGTGAAGCCCCTGTTTTTCTGGTTGGGTTTGTTGTTGCAATTCAATTTTGGAAAGACATTTGCAATCCAGTCAGATGGTTAGCAACAATTATTCGTGCAATGGCACAGTCAGAAAAAAAGGTTATTTTTTTGTTTTTTTATTGTATATCCGCCACACTTTATAATATATTTCAAAAAATATTGATAATTTTGGTCAGCGGTTAATCAAAGACTTATTGAGAAGTTACAGTTCGCGAATGTGCTTAGGGCGGCATAGCCGCCTATCTGCGTGCCTGCCTGTTCGTGTACTCACGCAGACAGGCGAGCATCGCACAGGCAGGCAAAGGACGCGAGAAAAAGGGAAAATTACCCCTCTCACGCTCGCATGCGAGGTGACCTCCGGAAAAAGTTTTTAAGTGGTCAGAGCTAAGTGTTAAGTTTCACTCCGTGGTTAGTAAGGAACAAACTCTTGGTTTGATGGTAAACAGGGGAGGAGTTTTGGCGGACTAGGCTGGATTTGCAAGGTTTGGGAGTCCAGCTACTACTAAAACAATTAACTTAAAACGTGGAATTGAACCTTATATA
>CAYTUX010000211.1:0-24914 GCA_964441455.1 uncultured Victivallales bacterium
CGTCATAAAAATGTCGATTGGCAATTTGAAACGAAAGATGCACGCATAAAACTAAAGCATCTTTATCCGAAGTTTTAAAATTTACAGTGTACTAGGCTATTATGATATACTCCTTTGGAGTATTTTAAAGGAAGTCGCTACGCTACATTGCTTTAGACATACTAAAGCCTCACTTCGTGTCTTGTTTTTATGATCGTTTATTTTTCGGCACTTTTTTTAACATTTTTCTTTCTTAATCCTTTTAATCTGTGATTCGTATTGAAGCGGAGAAAGGCTGGAGCCTGCGACAGCAACGAAGTGGCAAATCTGTGGATGACTTTTTTTGGTTGCCTGCCTGTGCGATGTACAGGCAGACAGGTATTTAAAACTTTTCGTCAGGAGGTTTGTAATCGGCTTGACTTTGGAGAGAATTTAATGTTTAATGCACAAATTTTTCAATATATATAAGGTTTTTATGGATTTTTCAATAGGGCAGATAATAATGTTATCAATATGTGCAGCGCTTATTGGCATGCATAAAACAGGTTTAGCGGGAGCAGGATCACTGTCAATACCGATATCAGTTGCAATTTTCGGTGCAAAGAGTTCAACGGGGGTAATGCTTCCAATATTGATAATGGCGGATATATTTGCTGTTGTCCATTATGTTAAATATACAAATTGGAGATGTGTTGCAAGGTTAGTTCCGGGCACTATAGCTGGAGTTATAACAGCAGTTTTATTGGGTCAATATATTGATGATGTAACATTTAAAAAACTTATTGCATCTGCAATTATTCTATGTCTTGTATTTTTGCTCATACAGAAAAAGCATAAGCACATTCTGATTAGAATAAAAAATTCTAAAATTTTTGCAGGTGTAATTGGATTATTGGGTGGATTTGCTTCAATGATTGGTAATGCAGCCGGCGGTATTTTTTCGACCTATTTTGTAAGTCTTGAACTTCAGAAACACACATTTATCGGTACAACAGCGGTAACATTTTTTCTTCTTAATTTATTTAAGCTTCCTTTTCATATTTTTGTATGGAAAACCATTACCCTAAACACTTTTTTTATTGACTTATGTACTATATCGGGAATTCTTATTGGTGGATTTGCAGGAGTTCAACTTGTAAAGCTTATATCTGATAAGTATTATAGACTTTTTATTATTTTAATGACTATTATATCTTCACTTATTTTGTTGATATAAAAATCATTTAGAAATTTAGACAGTCAGAAGTTAATTGCGTAAATGTGCAAGGTGCGGAATAGCTCCGCAGGAATTATAAATAATTGAAATTTTCAATTATTAAAGACTTTAAGGTCTTTAAAGTCCTTAGGCAGAGAATTTTTTTGTCTTAAAATCTTTCGCAGTTGATATTACAATACTGGAAGCTTGCGTTACCTCGTCTCGGGTTCTGTAGAGTAGTATTGCAGGAATGAAAAGCTGTAAGGATGTGAGTTGAGGACAACGGCGGGTTTTCAAAAAAAAACTCGTTGTATTTTCATACAACGAGTGTTTTGTAAAGAGTGACATTTTGTCTATTCTATAATTATTTAGAATAGAATTCAACAATAAGCTGAATTTCTGCCGGTGGCGCAGCCTCTTCCGGTGTAGGGTAACGCACAACTTTTACTGATAATTCTTCTTTATTTGTTTCCAACCACAGCACATCTTCTTTTTTAGAAGTTTCAATGCTTGTTATAACAAGATCTTTTGATCCTTGCTTATCTTTAACGGTGATTATGTCATCTAAGCTAACCAGCATTGAAGGAATACTTGCTTTTCCGCCGTTAATTTTGAAATGGCCATGTGTTACCATTTGGCGGGCTTGTGATCTTGTGTTAGCAAAACCTGCTCTATAGATAACATTATCCAATCTTCTTTCAAGCATTTCAAGCATTACATCACCTGTAACTCCTGATTTTGTTTTTGCTTTTTTGAAGACGTTTCTAAATTGTTTTTCACTCATGCCGTATGACAAACGCAGTTTTTGTTTTTCCATTAACTGGTGTTTGTATTCAGATGGTTTTGAGCGTGTTGAACCGTGTTCTCCCGGACCATGAGGTTTTGTGTCCAAAAGTTTATCGTACTTTGGATTTCCGTATATATTTATGCCTAGACGGCGTACTATTTTACCTTTAGCTTTTTGACAACGTGCCATAAAATTTCCTTATAACTATAATTTATTTAATAGAAAAATGCACTCTTTACAATATGTACATTTAAACAAAACGCGAATTATACTCTTATCATAATTTTTTTTCAACACTTTTTTTTTGTTTTCTTAGTTTTTTCCCTGTTTTTCGGTTAAATGCTATCTTGGCAGGGAGGTGAAGCACCTCGCCGTGATAGCATCAAAACAGAAAAATGTTTTTTTCCTTAGATTTTCGGTTGAGAGGATAAACATGTTTTTAAATCAATGAAATCAGGGAGTTATTTTTTATTTTTCACCCAGCTACTAAAAAGAAAAGAGAAATGCAAATTTAGACTTAAATATTTTTATACTTAGTAGCTGGGTGATAAAGTTGAAAATCATTTTAGCGGACGCCGATCCAGCTACCAAACATAAAGTGTTTTGATGATAATTGCAGAGTTAATTGCTTTTTTGGTAGCTGGGTCGCCGACCAAAAAGGGCATTTAACCAGAAAAACAGGGTTTATATTGATAAAAACGAAAAAAAACTTGTTTTTTTATATGTAAATTGGTATAAAGAGAAAAATGGAAAAATTTATTGGAGAATAATATGGCTATTACAGTTAAGAAAAAGAGTTTGCACGTTAAACCGCAGGATACTGCAGCAAAAGGTGAAACAGATTTAAATGATTTGCCTGATTTGTCAGATATGCCGGCACCACCAGTGGCAACGATGAGCGGCGGAGCACCTAAGAAGTCTTCACGCGAATATATGGTAACAGGAATTCTGGGAATTGTCGCATTGCTTCTAATGATTGGAGTTATTGTTATTCAATACAATGAATTGAATTTTTATGCAGAGCTGTTTGTCAGATAGAATTATTGCTTATAGGATTTAATGAAACGATTTTTCCTTTTGGAAGAATCGTTTTTTTTTGCGTATTATGAAATTAATACATTCATTAAATAAAGAAGAGCTTACAGAAGTTCTTTTAGAATTTGCTGTTCCGGCATTTCGTGCGAAGCAGATCTGGAATTGGCTTTATGTTAATAAAGTCAGCAATTGGGATGATATGACAAATTTACCCGCAAAGTTAAAAGAGCAACTGAGCAATGAATATTCAATTACTGCCGCATCTTTTGATGAAGAGGGTAATGAGTCCGGGACGTTAAAATTTCTTTTGAATTTCAATGATGGAGAGCAGGTTGAAACTGTTTTAATTCCAGCTCGTAAGAGATACACTGTTTGTGTGTCATCACAAGCCGGATGTAAATATGGGTGTGCATTTTGTGCCAGCGGTCAGGCCGGGTTTTCCAGAAATCTTGAAGCGGGGGAGATTGTTGCACAATATCTTCATGCTGTGAGTCTTGCTGACGAGCCGGTTACACATGTTGTATTTATGGGGATAGGGGAACCATTTGATAACTATGATAATGTTCTAAAGGCCGTAAGAATTCTCAATGATAGTGATGGTTTAAATATTGGGGCAAGAAGGATTACTATAAGTACATGCGGGGTTGTTGAGGGAATACTAAGACTGGCAGAAGAAAATTTACAGGTTGAGTTATCTGTTTCTCTGCATGCTCCAAATCAACGTATCAGAGAATATCTTATGCCTGTTGCATCAAAGGAGTCTATAGATCAAGTTCTTGGAGCATGTCGGGATTATTTTAATGAAACCAAGCGTATTGTCACTTTGGAGTATACTCTGGTTAAAGGTCTCAATGATTCAGAACATAATGCCCAACAACTGCTCAAGCTTATTCGTCATAAGCCTTTTAGGGTTAATTTGATTCCTCTCAGTCCGGTGGAAGAATTTCAGGGAGAGAGTCCGGACAAGGAAACTATGCTTGAGTTTATGGATGTTCTAACTGCTGCAGGAGTCAACGTTACACTTAGAGATTCCAGAGGTGCTCGGATCAAGGCCGCATGCGGTCAGCTTAGATACAGTAAAAGAAATCAATAAGTTACTCATTTCCTACATGTTCTACATGGTGAATTCTTTTCTTTCTAACGGTTTCTCCTCTGGCGCGAGTTTACGAGTTGCTTCCATCTATTTGTTAAAATTTATTTAAATCTTTTTTTCCAATATCCAGGTTTTCGTCTTTGATTAGCAAATGCAATTACCCATATTTCATTTTTAAAGACAGTATATATTATTTGGTAAGGAAATCGATGGGTCAAGAGTCTTCTAGTCTTGTCTTGTTGTAATGGTTGTCGTTCAGGAGATTGTTGAATTATTTGAATAGTTTCCCTCATTTCGTCAGCAAAATCTATTCCCAATCCTGACGATTTGCTCTCATAATATTCTACAATTTCTTGAAATTCCAGTTCTGCTTCATGAAGAATTATTACAGGGGGTGTCAAAAGTTTCTCCTGATATTACTAAATACATCTTCAGCAGATTTTCCAGATGCTTTTCCTGAATGAACTAAATCAATACGTCTTTCAATTTCTTTCTGCGAAACATCGTGTATTGAAGTATCATCTAGACTCAAGATTAAATCATGAGCTAAGGTTGCTCTTTCAACGGCTGGTAAAGTCATTGCTTCTTTATGAATTTTGAGTGCTGTAGTCATGCGATTAATTCCTGTTTCGAAGTTTTTAAAATATTATATTTATACACATTACCATTATCTAACAAATGATGACACTTTTAAACATTTGTTTAGTTTATAGAATAACAATCTTCCGGCTTTTTGTCAAACAAGTTTCAATTATGAGCTTTTGTTTTTCTGTTTCAACGCCTAGAGTCAGGCGTTTCATGTGAAGCGCAGCGGAACATGAAATCGCCTGCACTCTGTTGTTCGCTTCTCTCTTTTCTTTATTGCGACCACACTCCGTGCCTGTCAATTATGCATTGACTCTGTCTTCAAGTAGGGTTGTAGAGTAGCCGTTTTTCCACCTGTCTGAAAGATTAGACTTCGATTGGCTGAAAATCTTTGAAAAACCTTCTTTTTTTCAATCATCTTTTTAGCGAACATATATTATACGAATGTTCGTAAAATAATGTTTTTCAATATTTTTTAGTTAAGGTACATCACCGTGGTGTACTTATAAAATTTGTTTTTTAAATCTGTAAATTAGCTACATCACTACATAAATTACGGCATTTGGGCGAGCTACGCCCCGTCAGTTATTCAGCTTTTTACCCATAAATCATTGATATAGCTATATTTTTGTAAAAATCTGTTTTTATTGTATTAACAATTTTGTAAAATTGCAATTTTTTTATGGTAAAAAAGTCGATTTGATTCGCAATATGTCTTAGACAAGGGTTGCAAGAATAATCCAACGAGCACCATGTGATACTGTTTGCAGACAAGCACCCAGATTGGATCCTGCAACAAAGTCAATAGCCACATCTGCAGGATGTTCAGCTAAAACTTCTGCAATATTTTCTGTATTACGATTAATTATCACATCCGCACTTTTTTTTTGTTAAAATTGCAAAATATTTCATAAACATCAATAATATCAGTCAGTTTGGGAGATTAAGAATTATTTTTGATTAGGCATAGAGAACAAGATATCTGAATTTAGACAATAAAGAAAATGCCAGATTCCCAACAATATTCTACAAGTTATTAGCCAACAAAACTTTACATAGACCATCGCTTATTTTGTTAATTTGCTGACTAGCATAAGGTTACAAACCCAAAAGAAAAAACCGTGTTATTTACCCTGTTTTTCCGGTTAGATGTGTTTGCGGTCAGCGAGGACACTGACACTCCCGCATTGCAGTTTAGTGTTATGTTGCCAGCAGGGAGGAATAACCCCCTCTGTCCTCGTACCTCGGCCACCTCCCCTAAACAGAGCAGGAGCTAATACGTCCTCGGTGTCCGCTAAAATTAAATTAGGCTTTAAGTTCAGTAACAAAGAATGATTTTTTTGTTACTGTCTAAAAAACTAAAATATTCCCTGTTTTAATGGTTGATTTATTTCTCGGCTCATAGCCCAGCTACTAAAACAATATAATCATGTAAGATTTATATAGTATTTAACTCTTTAGCAGCTGGGCGGCCCTATCCCGCAATCCGGGATTAGCAGAGCTAACCCAATGGGTGCTTTGGAGTAATGTAGTGTCAGCTCTACTTGTCAATCATGTAAACCCTCAAGCACAAGCACAAGAACATCAAACTTCTTGAGTTTCAGGGAACCTGAAACTGTTTTATCCGTCAGCAGATCCCTATAAACCCCATTCAACTCAACCTTTTCAGAACTGTCATTAAAGTTCATCAGGAAAACATAACTCTGTTCCCCTTCAGTTCTTTTCTGTGCAATCACACCTTCAGGCAAATCAGCATCCAGCGACCTCTTGACAGAAAGCTCAGATATGAGCTTTGAATAGAAATCATTCATAAAGTGGGAATCGTTCCTTGATGCCATATAATAAGCCTTGCCTTTGCCGAAAGAATTCATGGTCAACGCAGGAGACCCTTCAAAATATGTATCTTCAAAAACAGCCAGAACGTCTGCACCTTCAGCATGAATCACGGAACATGTATCAACTGCATTATAACTTCCGTTCATATCAAGCGAATTGTTTCCCGACATCTTTAATGTAACCTTTTCATCTGAAAAATAACTTTGACTTTCCTCTTCCAAAACACCAAAGACTTCTCTTAATCCCTCTCCCGGAACACCACCGAGAATGCACAGATCTGATTCATCAACAATGCCGCTCCAATAGGTCATAACTGCTGTTCCGCCATTATTTGCAAAATCAGCAATTTTTTCTGCAAATCCCGGTCTGAGCATATACACCATAGGTATAACGATAAGCTTATATTTTTCAAGAGAACAGTTCTGATCAATAACATCAACAGACACACTGTTTTTCCAGAATGGCATATAATGATTTAAACATTCTTCCTTGTATTTGACATTATCTCCAAGATAGACCTTGGCACCAAGATCCAATGCCCACCAATTTTCCCAATCCAATATAATTGCAACTTCAGATTTAATGGTTGTGCCGACCACATCATCAAGTCTTGCCAGTTTCTCTCCAACTTCTGAAACTTCCCTGAAAGTTCTTGTGTTTTCCGTTCCCACATGATCGACAACTGCACCATGGAACTTTTCCGCGCCCCCTCTGCTTTTTCTCCACTGGAAGTACTGAACAGTATCGGAACCATGTGCAACAGCCTGAAGGCTTGACAAAAGGTGCATTCCAGGCTCTTTACGTTTCTTGATTTGTCCTCTTGTAGGAATGCTTGGCACACTCTCCATCAACATCCATGGTTTACCTCCTTTCATGGAACGACATATATCATGATGCATTGCCACACGTGCGGCTTCTTTCACATCATCACCACTTTCGTGCCACCCCGGATAGGAGTCCCAGGAAATTACATCAACAGCTTTTGACAAAGCCCAGTAATCCAAAGTTGGGCTCTCTGTCATAAAATTTGTGGTAACAGGAATGTCAGGTGTGATTTCACGAAGCGGTGAAGATTCATCATTAAAGAAATCTATTGTCTGTGCGGTTTTGAAACGTTCCCAGTCCAACATCAGACCATGTATGCTGGAATCTACAGGTTCTACATAACTCCAGTCAGGATATGTATGCGACCAGAAAGCAGACCAGTATGCATGATTAAGTTTGTGGATATCATTGTCGTAACGTTCTTTCAACCAGTCCTGAAAAGCCTTTATGCAATGTTCGCAATAACAATCACCCCCATTATATTCATTTGACACATGCCAAACAAGCAATGCCGGATGATCCTTATAGCGTTCAGCCAGTTTTCGGTTGATAATCTTACACTTTTCTCTATAAACGGGAGATGTTCTGCAGTGATTATGACGCATAGCATGAGACTGTCTGGTTCCTTTAGAATCCACCCGGCAGACTTCAGGATAAGCACGACTCAACCATGCCGGCTTTGAACCGCTTGGAGTTGCAACTACGGCATAGTATCCGTTAGCAGCAAGTTTATCCATAATAGTATCAAGCCAGCCAAATTCAAAACTTCCCTCTTCCGGCTCCAAGGCTGCCCAGGCAAAAATTCCTATAGACATTACATTGCAGCCGGAAAGCTTCATTAGCCGCATATCCTCATCCCATATTTCCGGTGTATCAATCCACTGATCCGGATTATAATCACCTCCGTGCATCATCTTCTTCAACTTCTCACTTATATAATACTTCATCTATTCTTTCCTTTTTAAGCTTACCGGTTAATTCAAAAAAACTTCAACCTGAAATTTTCTAATGTCGTATTGTATAATTAATACCAGTTGAAATAAAACACTTTTTTATCATTTATTAAAAACAGGTTTTTTAATCCTTAGATTTTGCAGATATAAAAAATTTTTAAAAGAAAAAAGAGAAGAGAGTTATCGCACGAAGGCACAAAGGGCATAGGGCGGCATAGCCGCAACCAAAAGAATTTTTCGCGCAGAGGACACAGAGAAGATGTGAAACTTCCGCGCCGGAGCGACGCGGCTACAGTGTTAGTCTTGCAAATTAACGGCAGATTGCCTCACACCCTGTAGCCGAGTCCCGTGGGCTCGGACAGTGTAACGAATGTCCTCATTATCATGAAAAGTTGACAAGCGTAAGATTGTTTTACAACGTGTTTAAAACAAGAGTGTTGTAAAAGCTATCAGAAATAATCGATCAAAAAAAACAAGAAAATGACGGGTTGTAGTACAAAGGGCACAAAAAAAAGTTTTAACCACCCGCTACGCTTGAGAACATAGAGGGCAAAAACAGCTGTTTTGCCAGTCTCGCAAAGCGTTGATTGGAATAGCTCCGGCGGTATTTATATAGATAAGTTGCGAAGCAACACAATAGTTTAACGTTTACAGTTTACCATTTACATTTTTTCAAGTAACGCAACGATCTTCGTTGCAGGAAATCTCCGGTGGGCTTGCCCCATCGGGAATAAGATGTTTTTGTTGTGCATTTCCCCCAACAAAAAACATTCCTCCCCACGGAGTGATATTCCCCATCGGGAACGCCCAGCTTGCAGTTGGGAGCGCCGATGTTCCCGTCGGCATCTTGGTTTGTCATGCGTCTGACGTCATGAGTCATGCGTCAAAAAAGATAATATTTAAAGGCGGGGTGAAGCACCCCGGCCTTACAGAAAACATTTGCAATCAACCATTTAGCTTTGATTGCTGCATCCTAAACTGTAGGGTCGGGGTCCGTGACCCCGCAAAAAAGGATGTCCAACCGAAAAATTAAGGAAAATATGTTTTTGTTTTTTATTGTCAAAAGATAATAATGGTGTTATTATGTAAAAATATTGTTAAATAATGTAATGTCAGAAGAGATGGAGACAGATAATGGAAATGAAATTGAGTTTTTATGGTGCGGTCAGAAATGTTACTGGTTCAAAACACTTGCTTGAAATTGATGATAAAAGAATTTTAATAGATTGCGGCTTCTATCAGGAGCATAATTTGAAAGGTCGTAACTATGAAGATTTTCCATTTGATGTTAAGAGTATTGATGCTGTAGTTTTAACTCATGGTCATCTGGATCACTGCGGATTACTTCCCAAACTTGTTAAAGATGGTTATGAAGGACCGATCCACGCAACAGAAGCAACAGCAGAAATCGCAGAAATTGTCATGTTTGATGCAGCAAAAATCCAGGAAGAAGATGCTTATTGGAAAAAGAAACGTCATGAGAAGGAGGGTAGGGTCAGCAAGTATGGTTATGATCCTATTTTCACAAAAGAAGATGTTGAAAAGTGTATTCCTCTTTTTGTCAAAGGATACAGCTATGGCAGCAAGATAAATTTGTTTGACGGGGTGAAAATATCTTTTCACAATGCGGGGCACATCTTAGGCTCTTCATTTGTAATTGTGGAAGCAGATAAAGACGGAGAACAGAAAAGCATACTTTTTTCGGGCGATATTGGTCGTAATGATGTGCCGATTCTTAAAGATCCTGAAAAGGCTTCAAATGTTGATTATCTAGTTGTAGAGTCCACATACGGAAACCGCATACACAAACCAAATGGTTTTATTCCTAAAATTTTAACAAAGACTGTTAATGCGGCAATAAGAACAAATGGAAA
Organism: uncultured Victivallales bacterium; assembly: GCA_964441455.1. Classification (GTDB taxonomy): domain Bacteria; phylum Verrucomicrobiota; class Kiritimatiellia; order JAQICX01; family JAQICX01; genus JAQICX01. The sequence goes on from CAYTUX010000211.1 coordinate 10,163, forward strand.
AATTATTATTCCAAGTTTTGCGATTGAACGTTCCCAGGAAATGCTATACTATTTAAGTGCACTTTTAGAAGCCCAAAAGATTGGTACGGTTAAAGTTTTTCTTGACAGTCCTATGGCTTCCAAGGTAACAGATGTATTTAAGAAGCATTTAGAGCTTTTTGATAAAGATGCTCGCGGTAGAATGACATTAGGTGATAATCCTTATGATTTCAGTCAGCTTCAGGTTGTAGGCAGTACAAAAGAGTCAAAGGCAATTAATGATTATGGTAAACCCGCAATTATTATTGCCGGTTCGGGTATGTGTACCGGGGGTAGAGTAAAGCATCACCTTTTTAACCATATTAGTAATCCAAATAACACTATTCTGTTCGTTGGATATCAGGCAGAACGTACACTTGGTAAAAATATTTTGTCTGGTGCAGATCATGTGAGAATTTTCGGGCAGAATATTGAAGTTCTAGCAAGAATTGAAAAGCTTAATGGTATGTCGGCACATGCAGACAAACGTGAGTTACTTGCCTGGATGAATGGTATGACCGTTGCACCTAAGAAGGTGTTTATAGTTCATGGCGAGGAATCAGGCTCAGAAAGTTTTGCCAAGTACGTTAAGTATAAAAACAAGTGGGATACATATGTTCCGACATATGAAGAAACTGTTGTTTTGTAAAACACAAAACAAACTGTAAACTGTAAAAGGTAAACTGTAAACGATGGAACAGCTCCGCAGGAATATATAAATAGGCTGCGAAGCAACACCTTAGTTTACCTTTTTCCATTTACCCTTTACCGGTTTTTTTATCTCAGTCTTTATACCCATATTTGACGGCAAGATTGATAAATTTTTCTAATATTTCATCATCAAGAGCATGCTCAACCTTACAGGCAACTTTGTCAATTTTTTTTAGATCATCAATTTTAAGGATATCTTTGAAGAAAAATGTAAGAACTTTATGTCGTTTGGTTATTTTTTCGGCATACACTTTGCCATGTTTAGTAAGCTTTACAGGAGCATATGGTTTATATTCAATCAATCCAGCTTTTTCAAGATTTCTAAGAGCAACAGTTACAGAAGACTTTTTTACCCCAATTGTATCGGCAATCTCATGAGAATGAGCATGTCCATCATTTTTGCTGAGCATTAAAATTGCTTCCAGATAGTCTTCAAGACTGGCTGTCATTTTCTTCATAATGTTTTTCCTTTTTATAATTTTGTTCCGTCAAAAGTTGCAGCCCAGCTACTAACTACCACTAGGCTTATGCTTTAAATTTTACATTATATTTCATTATTAGTAGCTGGGCTGGTATAAATTGCCCTTACAGGGCGTTTTTATATCTATCATAAAAATTTTGACAGAACCTGCCGAATTTCGAGCATCAGACTCAAAATGAGCCACGTGTGTGCGGTTCATTTTGTTGCTCTGCCTGCTTTTTATGAATATTATCTGTATTGCTTTACCTTGACCATAATCGCTTCCGCCTCATCGGAGGATGAGAAGCTGGTCATTACATAGACTCCTTTTCCGCCAATTGCATCCAGTAGCGGGATGATTTCATTTTTATCGACGCCAACGACCTGAACCGATTTTCCTGCCTCGAGAATCTTCTTGTACATTTTAAACCAGCGGGGATTCCCGCAACCCTCAATACCAGCTTGTGGGGTCCACTCAATTGCATCGAGACTCTCAATTTCCAATAATGCCTCCAGATGACAGATTGCTTGAGTTCCGTCTAGATGATACATGGAATTGTCAAGCCATTGACACTGTTCGGTTAGGCTCGGGACCACAAACTGTTGAAACATGTCAGGAGAGAACATGGCGCTTGCATCGCACTGCACTTTGGCTGTCTTGCCAGGTCCCCAAAGTCGGAAGGCACCGAATGCGGAACTCCCGTCCGGGTACTTGATGATGTCGTATATTCTTTGGTAGGCGGCGAACCAGACTTGATTGATTTCAACAATTTTCTGTTCCACCCACTTCGGTCTCTCGATCATATCCATCAAGAGGGTCTGGGAATCGCGCAGTGACGCCAGAATGTCAATATTCTCGATCAGATCGGGGCAACCGACGAGGTATTTGCCCCGACCGATTTCTGCGCAAGCCTTCAATGTTGATTCTGTCACCTGCCACCATTCATTTGCCTCGTCAAAATGAAGCGGAGGCAGATTTTCCGGGTTTTCGCACTCTTGCATACAGGGCTCAAACCAAACAGTTGTCGGTGAAAAACCGGGCTCAGAACCAAGAAAGAGTGCCAGGGAGCCCGGACCAATATCGGTATCGGAGATAGGCAGCACATCTGCAGGATAAGAATGCTGTGCAAGATGATAATGGTTTCGCTTCGATCTCATCTCTGCGTCGGCATAGTGATGACGGATTGATTGTGCATCCATCGGTGCGGTTGCGTTTTCATGGGGAGCTCCCTCGAGCAATGGTGCTCCCCACATACCCAGAACCAAGCCTTCGCGATTCCACCAATCAGCAAAATGCTGCTTTGTATCTTCCCAATTGTCTTTCCACATATGTCTTTTTCTCCATTTCAACGTTTAGATGAAGCGCGAGTTTACGAGTCGCTTCCATCGATTTGTTAAAGTTTTTATTTTCTACCATGAAGTTAATGAAGTCATTGAAGTTTTATTTTTCAGAGTCATGATTAAATTTTATAATGCTTTTTTGAAAATCTTTGATTTTTTTAACCTTCATTTTCTTCAAGTTCTTTATGGTTAATTTTATTATTATTTTAACATATATTGTACGAATGTTCGTAAAATAATGTCTTTAAATATTTACTTAGTTAAAGTACACCACCGTAATATTTAACAGGTAAAGTGTTTATATAACAATACTTTCCATAATTTGAACTTATTATATAGTTTTTTAACCTTACAATCAATTTTTTTGTATTTTTATTCATAATTTTTATTCATAATTCGGCATATTATAAACCATATTATTTCAACTGTATACAAGGTGTTTCAAAGGAAGCTTATGGACAAAGTTGGCTTCTCAAAAAAAATAGAAGCATAGTGAGCTATGTTGTGTTTTTTCGGAGAAGATCAACCGACGTCGCAGTTATATAAGATATACGACAGATAAACTTTGAATTATTCTGATTTTTCAGCGAGCCATCTAACAAAATAATCAGCTTTCCCAGACTCGCATTCCGCGTCGAGAGAGATAGATGGGGAGAATCTGGAAGCCATTTTGTGACAAAACATTCTGCAGCTCACGTTTTTTATCCATATGACCATTTGTAAGAATTGCGACAGATCCACCATCTCCTCCGGCACCATTAACTTTGCATCCCAATGCTTCAAAATCATCAGCAATTGATATTATTCGTTCGAAGTCATCGCATATAAGGTCTTTATGCATTGAACGTTGCACTTGTGTGTTTTTTTTGAAAATATCACCTAATGCATTAAAATCTCCATTACATAAAGCATTCTTTGAGCTGTATGCCAAGTTTCTTAACTCCACTAACCGATTATCTTTATGCGGCTCGTGACCAAAACCGGCAATAACTTTTTTGTGAATATCTGATGAAAAGTGTGGCTTGCCTATATACGCAAGAGTGAGCCGTTGCTCAAGATCCCACCATATAGAATCTTTGACAGAAATTTTTGATACTTTTGCATGTGGAAAATCATCTATTTCAATGAGATTAATACCGCCATAAGCACTTGCCAGTTGATCTTGAACACCACATTCAAGCCCTAATTCTGTTCGTTCAAGTGATAGAGCCAGAGCTGCTGTTTCATGAGCGGATAATCGACATTTTGTCAGTTTGTTAAGAGCACCTATTAATGATACTGAAACGGCGGCAGATGTACCCATAGACGCACCAGGAGGTGCATAAGAGAATATATTGATCTTTAATGCAATATCTTCCGGTAATTGCATTGTGCTAATTGCTGCTTCAATCAATGGATGTTTATCATAAATTATATTGTCAGGATTGATTGAATATGATTCCCCGAAATTTTCAGCATTAATGACCAGTCTAGCATCAACCTCATCTATTGGAAGTGGATGAATTTGAATTTCTACATATGGATAGATTGCAACATTAAAGACGGCCCCAAATTTTGCAAAATGAGTGTCGGTCCAACCTCCAACATCGCATATACGAGTTGGAGCTACGGCATTGATGATTTGATTTTTCATAAACTAATGTTTTGAAAAGCAAAATAAATTGCTTATGTGTTCTTTTTCTTTCATTTTAATATAAGAGAGGCAGCTGCAAAAAATTTTATCTTCTTCTGTTTGCACCGCTAAGAAAACGTTTTTGACGTTCGGTACTACGAGTGATGTTTTTTGAGAACTCTTCTAATTGGTCCTGGTCTAAAATTGATGATGCAGTTTCAATATATTGTGCATTAAGTTGCTCAAGCTGTTCTGACTGTTTCTGGCGACCTTCTTTAGACATTGATTCATCAGATGGCAGTTCCATAACACCAAATCCTGTCATTACAAAAACATCAGTATCTTTTCTTTTTTCATACATTGACAGAATAATTTCATCCTGCTGTTCAGTTGTCATTGGTGTTAATTTTTTTTCAGCAAGTTTCTGGTTAATTCGCTGAACTTCTCTTCTTTCAGGTTGTGTCTGTTCGTATTGAACGTAAACATCATACACATCTGTTCCAAGATAACTCTTCATCTCGTTTTTAAATTGCCGATTCATAGTTTCAAATTTCTGACGTGCTTCATCTGAAATTTCACCTTTATGTATTGTTCCGAATATTTCTCTGCCTAAATCTCTCATACTATTCATTTTACTCATAATAATATCAGTGAAACCGTCCTGCTCTTCTTCGGAAAGTTCCAAATACTCAAATAGAGATTGGTATCTTCTTGATATACCGGCTTTAAATCTTTCTTTCATTTTAGCCTGAAATTCAGGATCATTCATTTTTTCTTCCCATTCTTTTCGGCGTTTATCCCGATCAGAAACTTCTTTTTTATTTGCCTCTTTTTCCTGAGATTCCATATTTACGAGTTGTATATCTTCTTCAGGATTGGGGGGAAGAATAAGCTCTTCATTTGTTTCTTCCTCCCATTTAACTATTTTTGCATCAGCTATAGGTTTGTCTATATTTTCAATGGTGATGGACTCTACATCAATTTCTTTTGTTGCATAGTGCATTATAATTGAACCTGCGATGATAAGTCCGACAAATGCTATAATTGCGATTATCAATATTTTTTTCATCTTATTTCCCTTCTTTTAGTTTAGGTTTTGTCATCCAGCTGCTAACGGCCATTATTATTCTATAAATTTGACATTATATTTCATTATTAGTAGCTGAGTTAATATAAATTTTATAGCAGCTGCATCACCAGCATCTCCTAAAATATGCGGGCGGGCTTCCAACGGTGAGTTCAGTCTTTCAGATATCCAAGTTTTATGGCAACACCGTCTGGCAGTGTGCAGTTACTGTCAGTTTTGATTCTTTCTTTTTTCCAAGTACTTCTTCAGCTTGAGGGCATCGTCAACGGCGCATGCCTCGGCATCATTGTTGAAGTAGGCAAACTGTTCGATGCCTTTGCTTCGGTAATCCATCATGCGGTCAGCGAGTGAAGAAAGATACTGCGCACTATAGTGTCCGGAATAATGGTCTCCGTGAAAACGACGATAGGTCCAGTCGGTGGTAATTTTTTCCGGATGGTTTTCAATAAGATCATGAATTACCAGTGCGGCGCCATGCTGTTCCATAATCTGATAAATTTCCTGATTGAGCCAGGAAGGATCTCTGAATTCAATTGCCCATCGGATATCATTCGGGACTGCATCCAGAAATGCATTCAGTCGCTCGGGATTTGCATGCCAGTTCGGTTTAAGCTGTACCAGCACGGGACCCAGTGCCGGACCCAACAGTTTGGTGCAGTCGAGAAAGTTCGGGAGAATCTGGTCTGGATCCTTCAAACATTTGCTGTGAGAGCCATAGCGGCTGAACTTCATAGTAAACAGAAAATCTTCCGGTACAGTGTTTTTCCACTTTTCTACCGTTTCTTCCGAAGGCAGGCTGTAAAAGGTGTTGTTGATTTCCACGGTCGCGAATGATGCTGCATAATGGGACAGCCACTCTTGTTTTGACAGATTATCCGGATAAAACCGGCCTTTCCAGTGATCATACTGAAATCCCGAAGTGCCGATGTGGATTGATGGATTGAATGAGCTCATAATTAAGTTCCTTTCAGTTTAAAAAAATGGTTTTCATCTTTATCATTCAAAAAGATAAAACCACCGCAGTTATTCTCAAAAAGATAAAACCACCGCAGTTATTCTAATTGTTTTATTGATTTAAGACCCATGTTTATCTCTTCAACCAGAAACCTAAGGTAAACGCCCTTTGATTTTAAGGTTGAGAGTCCTTAGAATACGGATGAAGCAGACCGGCACCTCGACCGTCCTATGTAATCTGTCTTTCTAGTTTTTGCTTGAACTTTTCCAATTCTTGTTCCATCTGCGAAAAGACATCTTCTGCTTTGTTGAAGTCCAACATGCGTATGCCTACAAGCCGGGGATGGAAATAGATGGAGGGTGGATGTGTTTCAATCATGTTTTTTGTAATTCTTTCCATCATTATATCGAACATACCAATTGTTGCATCAATCATGTTGGGGGGGGAAGCATCTTTTTCTTTGCGTGTGATAGCAACATCTATAGCGATAGTTTTATCACATTTTTTCAATAGAATATAATAAGGAAGATTATTGCTCACTCCCCCGTCTACAAGGATTTTGTTTTCATACTCCACAGGTACAAATATGCCAGGAACTGACATACTTGCCTTTAGTGCAGGAAGAAGAGGGCCGGAATCGAAGACGACTGATTCGCCAGAGTGGAAGTCGGTTGCGAACACATGCAGAGGAATCTTAAGTTCCTCGAATTTTGTCACGTTCATCTGTTTGATGAGATGACGCAAGAAGCCGTCGGCGTCAAGGAGTCCGGAGCCTTTCCTGGCGAGGCGAACAGAGTGAAACCATTTCTTCAGGGAGTCTTTTTTGGCGTAGATGTCTTTGATTCCATCCTCGCGTGCGATAATGTGCTTCTTGATAATAGAGCGAATCTCGCTGGCAGACTTTCCTGAGGCATAAAAGGCGCCAATAATTGCCCCCATGCTCGTGCCTGCTATAGCCGTGGGTGTTATCCCGTAAGCGTCAATTGCTTCAAGGGCTGCCACATGTGCCAGTCCGCGCACTCCACCGCCACCTAGGGCAATTCCTATTGTATTGTTATTTGTCTTCATGATGTGAGCTCTAAATGCTAATAACTATTTTTATTAATTAATATCGCCGAGGTATATTTGTTCGTCCAGATCTATGATATTGGATAATAGAGGTTGTATTTTTTTTGGATAGAAGTGGATTTTTGGTATTTCCTCTATTGGAATCCAGCAAGTGTCAATCTGATCTATATCCTGGTCGTGTGATATACCTTTTTTTTTGTTTTCAAGTTTAGCCAGAAAGTATAGTTCCAGTTGATGAAATCCAGTATGTTCACCAAACAATTCATGATTGTCTTCAATATAGTCTCGAACATATCGCAGGTTTCCAACGGTGACATTGTAACCGGTTTCCTCTTTACATTCTCTCGCAAGACAGTCTGTTAAAGTTTCTTCAAAATTCTGACCTCCGCCAGGCAATTCATACCATGTATTATATTCAGTTTGATATTTTATTAATAATACTTTGTTGTCGTCAACGATTATAGCTTTTGTAGATGTTCTGATTTTATACATTTTTCTCCTTTGATTTTGGTCATCGGTGACAGTGAGCTTCCTAGTTAAATTTGCAGTTTAACATTAAATATGCAAGATTTACATGGAGGAGCCCAGCCACCAAGAAAACAAGTTTCTCTGAAATTATCAACGAACTCCTGCATGTCTGATGGCTGGGTCAGCGTCCGCATTAGATTTTTTATTTTTTTATATAATATTTGACAGCACCCGTATAAAATTCATTTAAAGTAGTATACCATGATTTTGAATATTATTGCAATGTCAAATTGTTAGTTTAGAGTAATTTAAGCTAACATGTTTTTATTTGTTCCCTGTAATTGCCTTGAAAAATTTAGTTAAATCTTCTGTTATGAGATATAAACAAGGCACAAGTACAAGAGTTACAAGAGTTGCAAACACAATACCAAATCCAAGAGAAATAGCCATTGGAACCATAAACCTTGCCTGTCTGGATGTTTCAAAAATCATTGGTGAAAGTCCAAAGAATGTTGTCAGAGTGGTCAGTATAATAGGGCGGAACCTCATTATTCCGGCATCGTGAACAGCATCGTGGTGATTTTGTCCTTCCTTGCGATGTCTTGTATTTGTGAAATCAATTAACACAAGAGAGTCATTAACAACAACACCCGACAGGGCAACTATGCCCATGAAGCTCATAAGGCTTAGAGGGTATCCCATAATAATATGTGCAATTACAGCTCCTGCAATACCAAATGGTATGCTAACCATAACAATTAGTGGTTGTGCATAATTTTTGAATGGTATTGCCAACAGAAGGTATATTGCAATCAATGCAATGATAAATCCATTTATCAGTGCCGACATACCTTCTCTTAGATCCGCCTGTCTGCCGGTAAAACCATACGACAAACCGGGATATTTTTCCTGTAGTTTTGGAATTGTATTTTTTATTACATCAGCTAAAATAAATTCACTTTTTGACTTTGGTGTTACATTGGCAGACACAACAGATGTTCTTTTTCCGTCAGTATGAGTGATTTTACTGTCTGCTCTTCCATATATAATTGTTGCAACATCTTCAATAGGTACAAAGGTGGATGCAGGAGTTTTTACTTGAAACTTGTAAATATCACTCTCTGTTATTTTCTCGTCTTCCGGCAATTTAACTCTAACTGTAATTTCATTTCGACCGCGTTGCTGCTTTATTGCTTCGCTTCCATAAAAAGCATTTCTCACCTGCGTTGCAACATCTGCGGAAGTCAGTCCAAGAGCCAAGCCTTCCGTAAGCATTTTGAAGTCAAACTGAACTTTTCCTGTCGTTATACCGTCATCAATATCAGAAACATTCGGATAATTTTCCAAAATGTTTGCCAGCTCTATGGATGCCGCCTCAAGCTCCTCTTTGTTACTATGTTCAAGCTGAATTGACAGAGAAGCACCTGAACCCGGACCACCGGCATTTGACTCAAACAGAATTGCATCTATTCCTTCTAAAGTTCCTGTCTTCTTCTTCCATTTTTCGGTAAACTCAACAGTTGATATCGGTCTTGTATCTGCATCAGTCAGATAAGCTCTGATTTCTGAGTTATGTCCACCGCTGGAACCTCTGAAATTTCCGCCTGTGACAGCATATATTCCTGTAATAAGCTGGTCTCCGCCATTCTCATCTGTAACTTCCTGAGCAGTCTCTATGAGTTTTTTTTGTATTTTCAGCGTTTTTTCAATAGGTGACCCGTATGGCAGAGCAATAGTTACTTTAGCAAAATCGGAATCAACGCTCATCATAGGTACAATACCAATTCTATTACTTTTCACATATCCAACTAAAATAATTAATACTGCAACACCGACAGCAACAACAATATATCTGCTTTTAAGTAAAAAGTTGAGAATTGGTCCATACACATCCCTTACTTTTTTTGAAAACCAATGACTGAATTTCTGCTGTAAAATATGATATTCTTTTGTAAACAGATTAGTTCTTTTTTCTTTTCCGCGGGCAAGATGTGCCGGAAGAATGAAAAGACACTCTAAAAGTGAAATAGCGAATACCAGACCTACAACAACAGGTGTTACTTTCCATATTTTTCCAATAAACCCGGGGAGAAACATTAGCGGCAGAAAAGCAACAATATTTGTGAGCACGCTATATATAACAGGTATTGCAACTTCTTTAGTTCCTAATATGGCCGAGTCAAGAAATTTATTTCCTTTCTGTATATATGAGTAAACATTTTCCCCCACAACAATTGCGTCATCAACAACAATACCCAGAGCAATGAGGAATGCAAACATTGAAATCATATTTATTGAAGCACCTGTATAGGGAAGAATGGCAAGACCACCCAGAAAAGAAATCGGGATACCCATCATTATCCAGAAAGCTAATCTTCCTTCGAGGAAAACACCTAAAACAAGTAAAACCAGCGTAATACCAATTGCTCCATTTCTCAGCAGAAGATGCAATCTTTGTCTATATACATCAGAGAAGTCTCTGCGGATGTCTAAATTTAACCCTTCCGGCAGCGTATTTCTAAGGTGTTTTATTACAGATCTGGTATCCGAAGATATTTGAAGGGGTGTCTGCTTGCCTACTCTATAAACATCAATCATTACGGCAAGCTGACCATTGTATGTTGCCACAATATCACTATCCTCAAATGTGTCTTCAACGGTTGCCAGATCACCCAAGGTAAGTACAGAGCCATCCTTTGTTGTAATTATTGGCAATTCCGCAAAATCTTCTGCAAAATCCCTCTTTTCCTTCATTCTCAACAAAATCTCACCACTTTCTGTTTTCAGGCTTCCACCAGGTAGATCTGTCGCCATTCTTTTAATTTTAGATGCAACTTCGCCAAGAGTGAGATTATATTGTTGGAGTACTGCTCTAGGGATAGAGATATGAATTTCGTAGTCACGTATACCGGAAAGTTCAACTTGTGTAATATCTTTTTTCTGGAGTATTTCTTCACGTATTAACTCAGCTTGTTCTCTTAAAATATATTCCGGCTTATTGCCGTATAGAGCAATATCAAGCACACGCCTTTTTCTTGCGACTAAAGACACTTGCGGAGTTTCACTATCTTCCGGGAACGTAGTGATTCTATCTATTTCCTGTAAAACATCCTGATATGTTTGTTGAGCATCTGCGGAAGCATCCAGTTCAATTACAACAGATCCTCTTCCCTCGACAGCGGTTGATGTTATTTTTTTTATACCGGTAATGCTGCGTATGTTTTCTTCAACAACTTGTATGATGCCCTCTTCAATCTCTTCAGGACTTGAGCCCGGATATGCAACTGAAACATTAATCATATCAAGATCAAAATCAGGAAAGACTTCCTGTTTGATTGTCATAGTGCTTATAATTCCACCGATAAGCAGCATAAACATTAAAAGGTTTGCGATAACATGGTTTTTAGCCATCCAAGCAATTGGTCCCTTGAAAATTTCTTGTCTTAACATAAGTATCCTTATCCTTTTATTTATCTGGTTGCATTTCAGGTTGGTTCATTTTTTTCAGCTGGTCTTCTTTTTTTGAAAGCAGCATTCCCGGAACAGGAGATGGGATTGCACTGACAACCAATTCTGAGCCAATTTCAAATCCATCACTAATTATGGCAGACTCACTATCTCTCCATATAATATCAACTTGCTTAACTTCAAGACGATTCTTTTTATTTTTAAGCCATATCTCATTTCCTCTGTGAATAGATTCCGCGGGAACAACGAATACATCTTTTAATACCGGTCCTTCTAATTTAATATTAACAAATGAATTCAAAAGTAGGGGAGTTGGCTTTGAAAAAGGATCGGGAACTTTAATAAGCACCTTTGCCTTTCTTCCATTGGACTCAATTTGACTCATAATGTCTTTGACAGTTCCTTCCCAGACATGTTCGCCCGTTGATTTGCCGGAAAGAGTTATCCATGCTTTTGATGGAGTTTTGCTGTTATTGACAGTTTTAATCCACTCTAAATTTTCTACAGGTAATGTTGCTTCAGCTCTAAAATGATCTGAATCAACAATTGTACCGATTGATGATTGAGAAGAGACAAGAGATCCGAGAGAGACATCTCTTGATAAAACAACAGCATTAAATGGTGAATATATTTTGGTTCTGCTGACATTCAGTTTTGCTCTTTCGAGTTCTGCATTTGCCGACATAAGCTGTGCTTCAGCTTTCTGCAAGTGGGGTACACGAAGCATAAGTTTCTTTTCCAGATCGTTCAGCTGATCTTGTTTGTCAAACAGCTCCCATTCCTGTTTTGAAACACTTTGATAACCTAATTCCACATCATAATTATATTGTGCATCTGTCAGATTTGCTTCAGCTTTAACTAATGCAATGTCATAGTCAGCTGAATCTATCTGAACTATCTGATTACCCTTCTTGATAAAATATCCCGGTTCAAATGATTTTGAAATTTCTGTGATTTTTCCTGTAACTTGAGGGTATATATTCAACTTCTGTTCCGGAGTTATAATACCAGTTGTATTTATATATATCTGTTTGTCACTTTTTTCAAGCGGAATGGTTGTTACAATAATTGTTCTCTCTCTTCTAGGTCGCTGCGGATTTTTGGGTTTAGTATCAATAAGATGCTTAGATATTAGAACTGAACCTGCAATGATGATTAAAATTATTACAATTCTTGCCATTATTATAAATTTTGTTGAGTACTCTTTGTTACTCATTTTCTCTTCTTTCTTTTTGAAATTAATTGTTGTTTTTAATATTTAAATTTCCACCAAGTGCCTGATATAAATCAACTCTGTTCAATAATAAGTTTTCTTCAACTGTGATTATACTTCTTTCCAAATCCTGTTTTGAGGTTAAAGCAGACAGTACCGGCAAATAGTCTGTTACCCCTTTTTGATATCTTTGTGCGGCTTGTGTCAGAGTCTTGGATGCATATTCATGCTGAACTTTAATCTCTTCAAGATATTTTTTCTGATAAATATCTTTGGTCAAGGCATTTTCAACCTCTTTTAGTGCTGTAAGAACAGTATCTTTATATTCAATAAATGAACTATCTGTCAAAGCCTCCTGATACGAAACCTCTGCACGACGATTTCCTCCGTCAATAAGCGGAGCAACCAGACCTGCTGCAAGATTCATAATCCAGTTGTCAAACAAGTTGTTCATATCTGTATCATTATATCCAGCAGATCCGGTTAAGCTGATTGTTGGTAATCTGTCGGCTTTTGCTGCAACAACATTCCAGTCACTGCTTTGAACTCTAAGCCATGCTGATTTTACATCCGGTCTGTTCTCAAGCAGATCGGCAGGTATTCCTGTGCTTGGCAAACTTGGCAGGGAAGGTAATTCATCGTTTTCAATTTTAATTTCAGTTTCCGGTGTATATCCCAACAGATATGCCAGCTGCTGTTTATATATTGCAAGTTCCTGTTCTGCCTGCGGAACAAGACTCTTGGATTTTGCCAATATCTGCTGTTGCTGAAAAACATCAACTGCGGCAGTTAAGGAGACTCGCCAACGAGTTTCAAGAAGGTCAAGAGTTTTGATGTTTGATTCCACCTGCTGTTTTAATAGTTTCAGTTTTGCCTTAGCAGCCTTGATATTTAACCAAGATTTGGTAATACTTCCTGAAAGCAGAAGAGCAGTCGCTTTTACATCTTCTGCAGTAGCAACAGTCTCTAAGTTTTTGGATTCAGAATATGCTCTGATTTTTCCCCAGAGATCTAACTCATATGCCGCAGCCAAAGATATTCCATAATTTTCGTTATTAACTCTTCCATTTTCTTCTTCAATATATGCTGTATCAGCTTTCAAATTAAGATTAGGATATTTAGAAGAATTTGCTTTTGTGGCCAGACTGTCTGCCATTCTCAGACGAGTCCAGGCATTTGCCAAATTAAGGTTGTTTGTAAAACCGATTGTCACAAGATTATTCAGTTCTTCGCTATCCAGAATATGCCACCATCCATTACCGGAAATATTTGCTCCACTACCTGGATTAAGATAACTGCCGGGTAAGTTCCCTACAAAATTTTCGTTTTTCTCTTTAATTTCTGTTTTAAATGTGCTGCATCCAAAAACAATGCATATTAATGGCAGATATATGATACTACTTTTCATTTTTAAATTCCTTTTTTAAACCTTCAAGTCCGGACATTGTGAAACAGACAAGCATGTCTATTCGCTGAATATCATTTAATTCAAATTTTCTCATTGGAAAAATTTTATTTTGCTTTGCTAATTTCTGTTTATGTTTCATCTGATGTATCATTGGGGTAATTAAACATCCAAACACAACATCAAGTTGACCATCGGTCAAATTCATTTCAAAAAAGTTTTTGATTATATTTTCCAGCTCTTCTCGCTGCTTGAACATAACTTCTTTAATAATTTTTTCATGCAGTGGAGTCGGATTTGTAATTTCCTGATGAAACATCTTAATAAGCCAACCACATGGTGTTTTAGATGTTACACCTTCTAATCTCAAATATAAGAATTTTTCAAGCATTGATTTGGGGTTATCTATGGTTGTCACTTCTTCATAAATCAGTTCTCGTTCAATGGCTGCAGCATGCTTAAATGACTCAAAGTAAAGTTTCTTTTTGTCGCCGAAATGATAATTTACAGCTGCAATATTTGTTTTGGCGTTATCAGTTATATTCCGCATGGTAGTTTTGTAAAAACCCTTTTCCGCAAATAGTTCACATGCTTTGTCTAAAAGTATTCTTTTTGTTTTATTACCTGATTTCATAATATAAAAACCTCTTTTTCTGTAATTTTTAAAAGCATACAAATATTCCGGCAATTTGTCAAACAAATATTTCAAACAACTGTTTGGTTTTTTTGTCGAGGTCTTTTATAGTAAAGATTGTTTGCAGAATGATTTACAGTCCGCATGCGGGAAGCTACAGCATTTAGCTGCTGGTGTAAACCCGTGGGGAAAAAGATAAGAAATGTCTCGCGTAGAGACACGGAGCAACTGTGTTAATTTGCAAGCATAAAATCAGAATTTTTCACTGCAGAGTTTGCAGCAATAACCAATTTCCGCATTACAGCTGTTAAA
>CAYTUX010000212.1:0-9708 GCA_964441455.1 uncultured Victivallales bacterium
CTACAAGTTATTAGCCAAAAAAACTTTACATAGACCATCGCTTATTTTGTTAATTTGCTGACTAGCATAAGGTTACAAACCCAAAAGAAAAAACCGTGGAATTGAGATGAGAGGATTGCAAAAATGAAACGGGAATTATGGGAATGATGGGAAATATGTTCAGTCCTATGATGATTTTGCACCCAGCGGCAATCGTTCCGCTAAAGTAATGCGACGATCTTCGTTGCAAGTCAAAACGCCAACTACCTTGAAGCTTACTTCTAACTAACAATTTACTTCAATATTATTGTTTAAAGATTTTTGATGTCTTGTTTTTCTTTTTTTTCTCATATGGAGGAGGCGTTATTTCCACCACATCAGAATCAAATGGTTCATCCTCTTCAACCGGCGGTGGTTGTTTGTTGCTAAGATTTCTGAATTGATTAAAGAGGTTGTTTAATGGATTTGTGTCTCTATTTTGTTTTGCCTGTTCCTGCATTAATACATATTTATATTCATTACCGGCTGACATAAAGACAAACGCTGCAATTAGAAGTAATGTGTATATAATCTCTTCATTAGCCAGAAAAGCATATAACGCCATACATATTGCCAGCACCTTGCCAAGTCTTGAAGCAATAAACGTTGCCTTCAACCTTCCCATTTTGTGAGCAAGAAGCGAACGAAATATTCTTCCTCCATCCATAGGGAATGCAGGGAGCAGATTAAACACAGCAAGTCCGATGTTTATCATACCAGTATATTTAAGTACAATAAGAATGAATGGCAAAGGGTATGGAGTTGATGTTAAAAGAGATTCTGGTATACCAAAGTAGAGAGCAACGCCTATGACGGCACTGGTTGCCGGACCGACAATCGCCATTAGAAATTCATCCATTGGTTTTTCAGGCATACTTGCCATTCTGGCAGCTCCGCCGATAAGCATTAGATCAATAGATACAACACGGCAACCTTTTTTTATCGCCACATATGAATGGGCGAGTTCGTGAAGACAAATACTTGTGATTAGCCCGATACCTAATGCTAGTCCCATTGAGATACCAAAATTGCTCATAAGAATAAAAATCATTAATAATATTGAAATGTTTAATCGGATGGGTATTCCCATGACTGTTGTAACTGTATATGAAAAATTAGCCATATTAAATTGCAATTCCTTTTTTTAAATTATATAATTGTGCTTCTTATTTAGGGAAAGAAGTATTATTTGTTTGATTTAAATCGTTGATAGCATGAAAATTATGTTTGTTTACACAACGAAGAGGGTCATTCTATATGCGTGTAACGTAAAAGTCTAGTATTAATTTTAAATATGTTAAGAAAAATAGTAAAAAAAAGATTTTTGTTAAGAATATTGATATTATCATTTGTGTTTATTTCACACTCTGTTTTTTCTGTTAATTTTGTTAACGCGATAAGTCCGAGGAATATCGAACGATCTAAGCGAAAACAGACTAGTTATATTATTCTGCATACAACAGAAGCACCGGAAAAATCCTCCTTATCAAGTTTGAAAAGGTATGGAGAGGCAAACTATATGGTTTCTCCGGATGGCACTGTATACCGTATTATTGATCATTCAAGAGAAGCTTATCATTGCGGAGTGAGTATGTGGAATAACAGAACAAACCTTGATAAAGTTTCAATTGGCATTGAGGTTGTCGGTTATCATAATAAGTCCATTACACAAAGTCAATACAAAGCCTTAAAGTCTTTAATAAGTGAACTGCAGAGGATGTATAGAATTTCAGACAAAAATGTTCTTACTCATTCAATGGTTGCATATGGAGTTCCAAACAAATGGCACAAACACAAACATCGCGGTCGAAAGCGTTGCGGGATGCTGTTTGCAACAGATTCAGTTAGATACAAGCTTGGTTTGACAGATCGATATTTATATGACCCTGATGTAAGAGCCGGCAGATTAAAAGTTGCTGACACTTATCTATATAGTGTTTTGTATAGGCAGAAAACTCCAATTTTACAAACTTCGTCCGTTGCAGGTTTAGAGGATCTTAATGATCAGTATGATACATATGTGATTATGAAAGGTAAAAGTCCTTGGGATACTGTTGGGTTGAATTCTAAGCTTCCCGGAACGCTTTATATATTTCCGGATGGTAAAAGGTGTTTTGCAAGGGATATATATAATTGGAGCAAAATCCCGGCTGGCACTAAAATTTTAGTTAAAAAAGGAGTAACCGTCAATAACAAGCAGTTGGTAAATGCTGAAAAAGTTGTTGCCGCAAAGCAGATAAATAAATCAGTCAACACGGAATCATCGCAGAGTATGATATTATTTAATGGTTTTTACGAAACAAACATTGTTGTGAATGGCAAAAGTCCATGGGATATGGTAGGGCATAAATGTAAATCTGATGGAACTGTATATGTTTTCCCGGATGGCAAAAATTTTGCAGCTCAAGACATTAAAAATTGGAGCAAAATACCGGTTGGTACTAAAATTTTAGTTCCTCAGAAAACCGGTAATATAGATATTTCGAAAAGTTATGTTTTTACAGATGCACTAAGTGGAAATTCAGTTGTTCTATCTCAAAAGGATGTTTTATCAGCAAATAATCTTTTTTTATTAAGTGGCGGGGTTCTGCAAGGCAGCCGGATATCTGTGCAAGATTTGGAACAATTAAAACCGAATACCAAGGTTTTGATTGGTTATGAGCAAAAGGGTATTCTTGGCGGAGAAAAGTCTGCTTTTGATCTTGTCTCTTCACTCTGGAACCGAAAAGATACAATATATTATCTGCCAAATAAAAATACAATTATTACCGGCGACAAGATTGATGAACGTTCGATGTTAAAAGGAACTTATTTGTTGTTGAAGAAAGAATAAATAAATTCGAAAATTCGAAAATGGGCAGATATTGAATCTGCCAGTAAAGGTTGAAAGTCGTTGATCCGGCAAAAATGTAGAAAAGACAGAACAGAGAATAGGCTCGATTCCTAAGGACTTTAAAGATCTTAATGACTTTAATGTCATTAAAAGATACAATTAATGTATGTCATTTTTGTCTTTCATTTTAAAGTTTCTGTATAATATTGAAATGTATATTTTTGACTTAACACGAATTTTAAAAGAGAAAATTTATGAATGAAGAAGAGAATATTGAAGATAATAAAACGATTAGGTTGCAGAAGTATTTAGCTCATCGCGGTGTTGCATCACGAAGAAAAGCAGCAGATATTATTGATAGAGGCCGAGTTAAAGTAAATGGAGAGATTATTACAGAACCAGGATATAGAGTTGATCCTGAACAAGACTCGGTGATTGTAAATGGTGAACCTCTTGGCTTTCAAGAAGAAAAAAAGAGAACAATAGCAATATATAAACCGGTAGGGTATATATGCAGTGTTTCGAATGCTCAGGGCAAAAGCGTGTTGAATCTTCTTAAGGACATAAAAGAGAGAGTTGTGCCTGCAGGGCGGCTTGACAAAGATAGTGAGGGATTGCTGATTCTATCCAATGACGGTGATTTGATAAACCGCCTGATTCATCCATCTTTTGGTCACAAAAAAGTTTATGAAGTTAGTGTTGAAGGAGAAGTTAGCAATCAAGTTATTGCCGAGCTGAAATCATCTATAACCATTGACGGCAAGAATACTCGTCGATGTATGGTTGAAAGAGTGGAAGATGACAATGAAAGCATAAAAGTTTTAAAATTTGTCCTTGGAGAGGGAAGAAATCGTCAGATCAGAGAATTATGTGCCCGTTCAAATCTTAAGGTTTTAAAGCTGAAAAGGGTTCAGATTAATGATATCAAACTATCTGATTTAAAGTTAAAACCCGGTGAGTGGAAAGAGATTTCAATTAATAATTGACATTTGTTGTTCGGGCGAGGTATGCCTCGCCCGAACATAATAAAGGATTAAGATGAAAAGTATATTAAGGGTTATATTTTGTTTTCTGTTAATAACAGGAATTTTTACAGGTTGTGATGAAAGCAGTGAGGGGTATGAAGATCATGTACCGGCAGATGGAATGGGTTGTCTTGTTATATATAACAGGACTGCTGTTGAACTATCCGGATATTTAGATGGTTTTTTTATTAGTAATATTCAATCTTGGGAATATGAACTGAAAGATTATGAGCCGGGTACCTATAAAGCTGTTGTATTGCAGACGGACGGAAATAAAAATTATACGGCTGATGTGGAAATACTTGAAGGAGTTTTAACTGTTTTAAAAATGTCTTTTGGAGATGGATCGTCTAAATATTTTTCTGTTCAGACAGAGTATATAGATAAAAAGTAGAATAAATGCGCAAATCCGAAAGCAGGGACGACACATGTGTCGCCCGTACATCAAAAATAGTGAAATAGATTTTGCATTTTTTTCTTAAATAATGTAATATATTAATCTGTTTGTGGCTAATAATGTGAGTTTTGATTTTGAAAGAAAGGTAAATAATTATGATAGAAGAAGAAGTTTTAAAAAATCCGGGATCTTATGATTTTAGAATTGATACTTTAGGAAAGTGTTCAGTTGAATCACCTATTCATTCTGATACAATTTTTGTTGATGATGACAGCAGAGTTTTGATGTGTTGTGATGCAAAACTAATTAATAATTATATTAAGGAATCTGTTACTCCGCCATCATTTGAAGTGGCCGGTCCACGTAAGAAGATTTTTCATGATCCTGCCTGGAGCAGAGCTGCCATATGCACATGTGGTGGTTTATGTCCGGGGTTAAATGACGTTATCAAGGCTATTGTGCAAATTCTTCATTTTGATTACAAGGTTAAGAATATTTATGGAATTCGTTATGGTTATCGCGGTTTCATTCCGGAGTATGAACATTCTCCGATGTTGTTGACGCCTGAAATTGTTGATGACATTCACGAGCAGGGTGGAACGATACTTGGTTCATCAAGAGGACAGCAGTCCACAGAAAAAATTGTTGACACACTGCTTCGTATGAATATTAATATGGTGTTTTGCGTAGGTGGTGACGGAACTTTAAGAGCAGCCAATGAAATGTCTGAAGAAATTAAGGCACGAGGTAAGACTATCAGTGTAATTGGCATTCCCAAGACTATAGATAATGATTTAAATTTCGTCGGCAGGTCTTTTGGATTTGAAACTGCGGTTTACGAGGCATCCAAGTTTATATCTCTTGCTCATAATGAGGCAAAAGGGGCATTAAATGGTGTTGGTCTTGTAAAGCTTATGGGACGTGATTCCGGCTTTATTGCAGCCTATACATCATTAGCCAATTCATTGGTAAATATTTGTCTTATTCCTGAACTGTCTTTTACTTTAGAGGGCAAAAATGGTCTGTTTAAAGCAATAGAAAGAAGATTTGCTATGGGCAAAGATCATTTAGTGCTTGTCGTTGCTGAAGGTGCGGGTCAAGACTTGATTAAAGATGAAGAGCAGGAGATAGATGCATCGGGTAATATTCTAAAAAAAGATATTGGAACATTTCTGGAGGATAAGATAGATAAACATTTTAAGAAGATTAAGATGGAATGCGATGTAAAATATTTTGATCCAAGTTATGCCATAAGGAGTATTCCTGCTCGAGGAACAGATGCTATTTTGTGTTATCTGCTGGCAGTTAATGCGGCACATGCGGCAATGGCCGGCAAGACTAATTGTGTGATTGGGCAGCAAGGCAAAAAATTTGTTCATGTTCCAATTGCTCTTGCAACCAAAGAACGTCAGAAACTTGATATACATTCAAGTGTCTGGAAAGGTGTTCTTGATGCAACAAGGCAGAATGATTATTTTTACGGAAAATAATTTCAGATTTTTGAAAACAAATAAATATGAGAGATAAACTTAAATGAAAGAAAAAGCAGACATTGGTTTGATTGGTCTTGCCGTTATGGGTGAGAATTTAGTTTTAAATATGGAAAGCAAAGGTTTTACAGTTGCAGTTTTTAATAGAACTGTTGAAAAAGTAGATGCTTTTATGAATGGCAGAGGAGCAGACAAAAATTTTATCGGCTGTCATTCGATTGAAGAGCTGGTATCCAGTTTGTCAAAACCACGTAAAGTGATGCTTCTTGTGAAGGCAGGAGCACCTGTTGATGCATTTATTGAAAAAGTTATTCCGTTTCTGGATAAAGATGATATTATCATTGATGGTGGCAACAGTCATTTTCCGGATACAATTCGTCGTTATGAATATCTTAAAGCAAAGGGCATTCAATTTATTGGAACAGGAGTTTCCGGAGGAGAAGAAGGTGCTTTGAAAGGACCTTCTATGATGCCCGGCGGACATCCTGATGCGTGGCCGCATGTAAAAGATATTTTTCAGTCAATATGTGCACATGTCGAAGATGGAAGTCCATGTTGTGAATGGGTTGGTGAAGGTGGAGCCGGACATTTTGTCAAGATGGTTCACAATGGCATTGAATATGGTGATATGCAGCTGATTTGTGAAGCTTATCAGATTATGTCCAAAGGCTTCGGAATGAGTGCTGATGAGATGCATGAAGTTTTTGTTGAGTGGAATAAAGGCAAACTGGACTCATATCTGATAGAAATTACAAGAGATATTCTTGCCAAGAAGGATGAAGAGAGCGGAAAGCCAATGGTTGACTTGATTCTTGATACGGCTGGTCAAAAAGGTACGGGCAAGTGGACTTCACAGGCCGGTCTTGATCTTGGTGTTGGAATCCCGCAGATTGCAGAAGCAGTTTTTGCAAGATGTCTTTCAGCTGTTAAAGAAGAGCGTGTTGCGGCAAGTTCTGAATTATCAGGTCCTGTTCCAAGTTTTTCCGGAGACAAGTCGGCATTTATTGATCAGTTGAGAGATGCTGTTTTTGCTGCTAAGATAACATCTTATGCACAGGGTTTTCAGTTGATGGCTGCAGCTGCTAAAGAGTATGGATGGAAACTTAATTTTGGTGAAATTGCTTTGATGTGGCGAGGCGGATGTATTATCAGAGCCCGTTTTCTTGGTAACATCAAAGAAGCTTTTGATACAAATCCTGATTTGGCTAACCTTATGCTTGATCCATATTTTGCTGATGTTGTTATCGGTGCACAAAAATCATGGAGAAATGTTATTAAGACAGCAATTGATATGGGAATTGCTGTTCCGGCAATGTCTACAGCATTGAACTATTATGATTCATACAGATGTGAGCGTTTGCCGGCAAACCTGCTTCAGGCACAACGTGACTATTTTGGTGCACACACGTATGAAAGAGTTGACAAACCTCGCGGCGAGTTTTTTCATACAAATTGGACAGGGCAGGGAGGAACTACTTCTGCTTCAACATATGTTGTTTAAAATAATAATTATCTGAAAAGATAAAAAAAGATTATTATACGAACAGGTCTAATATATGTTCGGCAACATAACGAAAGAGGATTAATACGATGATGACAGTGCAAAAGCAAGTGGTGGGTGTGGCTATGGCAAGGTTGGTACTTGGGATGCTCGGTATTGCCTTGATCAGCAGCCCATACCATGCTGTTGCCCAAACGTTCAGCGGCGGTGATGGAACGGCTTTAGACCCCTATGAAATCGCCAATCTTGATAATCTGAAGGATCTGGCGGATACGCCCTCCGTCTGGAACGCAAATTTTATCCAGACGGCCGATATTGATGCAGACGAAACGGCTACATGGAACGATGGTGCCGGATGGTTACCCATTGGCAACGACACCATGCGGTTCACGGGCTATTACGATGGCCAAGGTCATACCATTGCCAATCTCTGGATCGATCGCCCCGAGACATCGAATGTCGGGTTCTTCGGTCATGTAGGCAATGCAACCGATACCACATACATCGAGAATCTCGGCGTGACTAACGCCACGGTCAAGGGTGCACGCGGTTCCGGCACGCTCATCGGACGTGTCACCGGCAACTACAACACCCGCGTGGAAGCCTGCTTCGCTATCGATTGCACTGTCATTGGCGATGGCGCCACAGGTGGACTCGTAGGTTCGTTCAACAGCTATATAGAGAATCAGAGCAATGCGGAAGGGCATCGCCCCAGAATGATCCGCTGCTACGCAGTCGCAAATGTCTCGCTTTCCGATAATTCCAATGCCGGCAAAGATAAGTTAGGTGCTCTTTCGGGATGCGGACAAAAGGGATTCATCCAAGATTCCTACGCCAGGGGTTCAGTCACCGTACCCGGCGGAGAACGCATTGGAGGCCTCGTCGGGTGCATCCTCTACCGCGGCCAACTTGAACGCTGTTACGCCACAACCACCGTTTCGGTTGAAGGTGGAAAAGATGTCGGAGGACTTGTGGGCTACGATTCCGGCAGCAGTTCAATCGCAACCGCTTGCTTCTGGGACACGGACACCTCAGAACAGACAGCATCCCCCTATGGAACAGGTCTCTCAACCGCGAACATGACGAACCTGTCAACGTACACGAATGCCGGTTGGGACTTTGTCGACGAAACCGTCAACGGCACGGCGGACATCTGGCAGATCGATACCAACATCAACGACGGCTATCCAACGCTCGTTTTTGCACCTGCACCCACCCACCTGATCCCCCAGGAACCTCTCGTCTTCGAGCCGACCTCCCCCCCAGACGTACGGAACAACGAATACGCTAACCTACACGGGCGGATCCGGTTCCGGCGACGTGACGTTCACCGTTGCTCAAGGACCGGGAATCATCGTCGACACCGACCGTCTCGTTGTCACATCTGGTGTTGGAACCGTCCACGTGCGGGTGGAAAAATCCGCTGACGAGACCTATCTTATGGCTTCGACAGTGGCTTATGTAGAAGCGGAACCCAAAACGCTCACCATTACCGGTTTGTCTGCGCTGGAGAAGGTTTACGATGGAACGACGACAGCACAGGCAACCGGAACTCCCCAACTGAACGGAATTGTCGGCGACGACGATGTCTCGCTTGCTGGAACACCTGTGTTCACGTTTCAGTCGGTCGGTCCAGGTGCTGACATTCCCGTCACCACAACAGGATACATTCTAGCTGGAGACGATGCGGAAAATTACTCTCTCGAACAGCCCGAACTGTCCGCCGACATCACTGCTGTGCCTGCGGGTACGACATTCAAATTCCGTTAAATTCCATAAACGTATCACTATGTCTGTTCAACCTAGATTCAAGCAAGCACCGATCAGCATCCTGAATCTTACGGTAAAGTATGCCAGGAGTTACGGCAGATAGACTATAGGGGGAATTGATCAGCACCCCTTTTGTAATATTTATTAAATAGGGCATCCTGTTTAATGCAAGCTTTTCACCCAACATTTACGTAGGGATTCCTGTTTAATTCATAACTAACGTATTGGTAAATATTAATACTTTATTTTGCATACTAAATTGCACATTGCTTGCCGAGTCAGGAGCCCTGCGACAGCAGCGAAGCGTCCTATCTTGCATTAAACAGTAAACCTTACTTATCACCTTAAATTTCTGGTTGAGAGGATAAACATGTTTTTAAATCAATTAAATCAGGGTTTACATTATACTTTTATCACCCTTTGGGTGATAAAGTTGAAAATTATATTTTAAAGGCGGGGTCACCCCAGCTACTACATTGTGACTTTAATTTATAATTTGAGAGTCATTTATTTTTTTAATAGCTGGGCTACAAAAACCTTCAGATTAACAGGTTAACGTTGATTGCAGCATCCGCAACTGTAGGGTCGGGGTCCGTGACCTTGTTGTTCTACACATCTTTTTATTTAAGCTAGCCACTAGGACCGAATGACTTCCAGCAAATGGCAAAGTCATA
>CAYTUX010000213.1:0-8400 GCA_964441455.1 uncultured Victivallales bacterium
GAATCTCTTAAAATTCAAAGTAAGGGCGGGGTCATTGCTTCACTTTTGTGAAGCCTCTCTTCGGCTTCGCCTTGAGTCGCGACGAGTCTAGGTTGTCAGCAGCATTCTTCACTTGCAACGAAAATTGTATCGTTACCTAAAAAAAGTCTTCTTTTTGTTTTCCTGCCTTCCAATCCTTCACTTTTGCCGGACCTACGCCCCGCCCTCA
The DNA here is from genome assembly GCA_964441455.1 of uncultured Victivallales bacterium. Taxonomy (GTDB): domain Bacteria; phylum Verrucomicrobiota; class Kiritimatiellia; order JAQICX01; family JAQICX01; genus JAQICX01. The sequence continues at coordinate 209 of CAYTUX010000213.1, forward strand.
TTTGATATGTATAAACACTCAAATAAGGGCGGGGCTAAGTTCAGGCATTACTGTTCTGCAGTTCAGCTGCTCAAGTAGTGCCGGAACTCAGCGAGGTACGAGCGTGGATCCGGCAACGAATGACCTATCTTTGGCTAAAGCTCTTTTGGTTGCGGCTCGTCAGCCCTATGTACTCTGCACCTTGTGCGAGAAACCTCTTATATTTCCTGCCATTTTCTCATTTGCAACTACTCTTTCGTGCTCCCGAGCATGATGCCTTTGACAAAATACTTCTGCACAAATGGATAGGCAATAAAGATTGGGAGAATTGTTATCACAACAATTGCAGCCTTAATAGTTTGAGATGATATATTATCACTATTTACCATAATGGCACTTGAATAGTGGTAAAAGAAATTTGATTCAACAATCATTTCTCTTAGCAATAACTGCAGAACTTTTAAGTCAGGGTTGTTTATATAGATCATGCTGTCAAACCATGAATTCCAGTGTCCAAGTGCTGTTATTAGTGCAACAGTTGCTACAACCGGTTTACTTAAGGGAATATATAGTCTGAAAAGAATATTAAAGTCCCCTGCTCCATCAAGATGACCACTATCAATTATTGACTCCGGTATCTGTTCAAAGTAATTTTTTAAGATTAGAATGCAGAATACATCAAGGAGCATTGGAAAAATATAGACAAAGAAACTATCAATAAGTCCAAGACCTTTAACAACCATATATGTCGGGACAATTCCTCCTGAGAAAAGCATTGTGAATACGATTAGAAACATAATTGTATTTCGATGCGGAAGTTTCTTAATTGACAGTGCATATGCACACATTGCAGTCACAATAACTGTTACAAAAGTACCAACAACTGTTCTTAACAGTGAAACACCAAGAGCAGTTAAAAGCTCCTTGCTTCCCAGAACAACTTTATATGCTGAAAATGTAATCTCTTTGGGTATTAACTCTATAGCACCTGCACCTGCCAATGTGCTAATTGAAACAATAAATATATATAACAACGGGTACAGCATTACTAAACCAACAATAGATAGAATCAGTAAATTAAAAATATTAAATATATTTTCACCTTTAGTATATTTCATTACCACAACCCGCTTTCTCTACCTGCAAATCGTTTTGCCAGCGAGTTGGTCAGACAGACAAGAAACATTCCAAGAACAGATTGCAGCAATCCTCCTGCTGTAGCACCGGCAAAATCTAATGCTTGGAATCTTCTGATAAGCCAAGTTCCCAGTATATCCCCCACATCATAAACCATAGGGTTGTACATGTTGAAAATCTGGTCAAAGCCGGAGTTTAAAATACCTCCAACCGAAAGAATAAACATGACAATAATAGTTGGCTGCAATGCTTGCAGGGTGATGTACCATGTCTGCTGCCAACGGTTTGCACCATCAACACTTGCCGCATCATATAAATTTGGATTGATTCCTGAAATTGCCGCAAGATATATCACAGCTGTATATCCGGCTGTCTGCCAGACTCCTGTGGCAATGATAATGGTGATAAACCAAACATCATTTGTCATAAAACCAATTGGTTCACCTCCTGAAGAGACAATCAATTTATTTAGTGGTCCGTCAATACCAAAAAGCATAAGAAAAATACCGCTAAGAATTACCCATGAAATAAAATGCGGTATAAATGTAAGGGTCTGAATTCCTTTTTTAAATGAAGAAAGACGAACTTCGTTGAGCATAAGGGCAAGAACAATTGGAACGATCAGAACAAAAAAAAGTTTCAGGAAAGATATAACTATTGTATTTCTTATTACACGAATAAAATTGGCATTTTCAAAGAGTAGTTGAAAGTTTTCCAATCCGCACCATGGACTCCCGACAATCCCCAATCCCAGTCGAAAATCCTTGAAAGCAATTACTAATCCGCTCATTGGAATATAGCTGAATATTATAAAAAACAGAAGAGCCGGTAAAAGCAGCAGATAGGCTCCTTTATATTTTTTGCAAAGTTTTATATTCATACTACAACACTTAATTTTCTTGTTTTTTTATGATTGATTTTTGTTTTGGACATTTTTAAAATCTTTATTTTCAATATCTTACAAAAATAAGAATCAAAGCCAACTTCTCTTATATTTTCTTCATTTCATTACGAAATGCTCTGCCGAGAGCAGGAGCAAGTTGTACTTGCTTATAACTAGGGTTACGCTTCTCCCGCCCTTACTTTGAATTAAGAAAACTCAAAGTGAGGGCGGGATTGCTCACCCTAGGCTATCACCATATACTCCGTTGGAGTATTTAATGGGTATTGCTTCGCAACCTATCTTGTGAGCCAATAGGCTCTCATTAAACCCAGCAATTAAAATATTAACTATGTTAAATGTATAGTTTAAATTTTTCAGTTTAGCAGCTGGGTCGATGTTCGACGTTCTTAATCCATTTTCATAAATACCTGCGGAGCTATTCCAACATTAATAACTAACCATTAACCATTATTTTAGGCTTCTCTGCGTCCTCTGCGCCTCTGCGCGAGAAATTCTTTTGGTTGCGGATCGTCTGTCCTTCGGACTAGAATGCACCGAAAAATACACTTGAGAATGTTGAAACCGGAGATAGCTCTCGCCAGTCATCAAGAGCGGAATGAGCATCACTAACAACAGATTGAAGTTCTATATACATCTCTTGATCCATAATCAAGCGACCTAAAGTACCTTTGCCATCAGCAATCTGTCCGGAAATAACACTGACATTTGAAATTGTATCAGCCAGATCATCATAGAATGCACTATCCGTAGACAACAATTTGCCTAATGTTCCTTCGCCCTTTTCAAGTCTCTCTGAAATTGTTTTCAAAGATGCAATGGTTGCAGAAAGGTCGTCATACATTTGTGCGTCTGCAGAAAGTAATTTTCCCATTGTACCCTCTCCATTCTCAAGACGTTTGGCTATTACAGAAAAAGAATCAATTCCTGAAAAAAGAGAATCATACAGTTTGCCGTTATCGGACAAAAGCATGCCAATTGATCCTTTACCATCCTTTAAACCGCCTGTGATATCCTTTATATCTGTAGTTATATCTACAATATTATCAACAATACCCTCTTCAAAAAGAGCTTCTTTCAATCTTGCGACAGCATCTGTAATATCATTCATCAAATTAACAGGCATTTCCCCTTTAAGAGGTTTATCCAAGTTGATTTCAGGCTGACTGTTTGAACCCGGAGTAATTTCCAGATATCGTCCCCCCAAAATTGACGTTGTAACAACCTCAATGGCATATCCTTCGTAAAAGTTAAGATGCTGATTTAGTTTACAGGTAACAGTTATTCCATTCTGCGGGTCAAGAACTAACACATCCACCTTGCCGACAGGCATACCTTTAACAACAACATTATCTCCTTCGCTAAGCCCCATAACATTCTCAAACTCAACTTGTATAACCTGTTTTTTTGAAAAAAGTGCATCATTGGACAAAACTATTGTAAAATATCCTAAACCAACTAAAAGAGATATAATGACCACACCAACAATCAACTCCACAAACATTTGTGTTTTTATCGTACTTTTTTGCATACTATTTCCTTTCTTTTTCCCATAAACCACGTTTTGTAATATACTGTGCTTCCAAAAACTTTACAACTTCCGCATTTTCTGATTTTATAAAATCTTCAGGTGGAAGATCAACAATGACTTTTCCTGAATACAACAAACCAATTCTATCAGCCACTGACAATGCACTATGAAGATCATGAGTCACCACAAGTGATGTCATGCCGTTCTTTTTTTTATTTAAGTCAATAATCAGATTATCAATGGTTCGTGCCATAACGGGATCAAGCCCGGAAGTTGGCTCATCATATAAAATGATCTGCGGATCTCTAATGATAGCTCTGGCAAGACCGGCACGTTTCTTCATTCCACCGGATATACTGCTTGGCATCTTATCGCCGTCGTCTTCCAAACCAACCATTTTTAAAGCATTATATACTTTTTCGTATATATCCTTTTTTTTCATATTTGTCTTTTCCACAAGAGGAAGAGCAACATTATCAGCTACGCTCATCCATGCAAGCAATGCTCCCCCCTGAAAAAGATATCCGAAGTTGGAAAGTATCTCTGCCTTCCTCTTTTTTGAGCACACGGACAGATCCTCACCCATAACCGTTACAGTACCTGAATCGGGTGTCATAAGAGACACAATATGCTTAAGTGTAACACTTTTTCCTGTGCCTGAAGGTCCGACAAGAACAAAGGTTTCACCTTTATTTATGTGCAGATCCATACCATCAAGTACAGTATTATCACCTAAAACTTTTGTAACATTATCAAAATTAATCATATTATCCTAAAAATAAAATATTCTTGTAACAAAGTAACCGACAATTAAAATATATAAAAAGCACTCTATAACAGCTTTTCGAGTGGACAGTCCAACGCCAACGGCTCCATTTGTGGTGGAAAAGCCTTCATGACACGAAATGATTGTAATAATTATACCAAACAGCAATGCTTTAAACAATCCCACAAGCAGATCTTTCTCTTCGGCAAACCTGAAAGCATTGTTGATGTATGCCTCCCAGGAAACATTGAGCTGAGTCATTGCAACAATTCCGCCCCCTAGAATACCGGTCATGCATGTATAGAAAGATAGTAAAGGTGTCATAACCATCATCGCAACTAGTCTTGGCATCACCAGAAATCTGACTGGATTAATATCCATGACATCCAAAGCTTCAATTTCTTCCGAAACAACCATCGTGCCTAACTGTGCAGCCATCGAAGAGCCTACACATGCAGCAAGAATAAGTCCGGTCATAAACGGTCCCATTTCTCTAAGCATTGAAACCATAACAGCTGTTCCCACATTAACCTGCTGATTAAATCGCATCAACTCAATTCCTGTCTGAAGAGCCAGAATCATACCGGTAAAAACAGCAACAATAGATATAACAAGTATACTCTTGATCCCGGCTACATACATCTGGTTCACAATTTCATGGCGAGACCGCTTTACAAACATAAAACGCATTGCCGATAAGCTGTTCAAAAACAAAATCCCGGCTCGCCCGACTGACCTTGATGCCTTCACTCCGGTTCGACCAATACGACCAACCCAATTCTTGGACTCCGGAAAAAATTCTGGTTCTCTAGTTATCATGATTGCTTTGTTCCTTTTTTTCACCAAATCTATATTTTATGAAATATAAAAATTTAATGTACTTTGCTTCTTCTTCTCTATTATATCCAATCAGACCATATAAAACATTCCACTTGAACTTATCTGTATCTCTAACCTGATTATATAATGGAAAAAAAGATGCAGACTTATAGTCATCAATAGTCCGATATCGCCAAAGTCCCCATAATAATGTATCCGAGGTAAGATCTTCAAGCTTATAATGAGAATAGACAGTCCAAAATGGCGCATAATTTCTTTCCAGAGCCGCCCAGCTTCTCCCCGGCCATAAATCCAGAACTCTGACGGCATAATTTTCATCAAGACGACGATAAGAATATATAGGCCATATCTTCACATACTTAGACTTGCTCTCCGACTCAACAATCGGATAATTTGAATAATCCAACTCTTTATTAAGCATATCTTCAGTCGTTAAATCTGCTGCCCTTTCTCTTAAAACTTCTAAACGGTTTTCATAGTAAAAAAATGGTATAAATTGAAAGCTTGCCATTGTCATTGCAGGTCTTTGAGTATATCTTCTTGACATTAAAGGCCACAAATAAAAATCTCTGCGGACGCCATCTCGCTCTTTCGTTCCCCATATAGGCCAGAAATAGAGTTTGTTCTGCACACCTTTCATATATTGAAAAAACGGCCATGGACAGTATATTAAATCTTGTGGTTCACTAAATGTAAACCTGAATAGCGGCGGAATCACCCAGGTAGTTGACTGATTTTGCATTCTGGTCTGCCCATACAAAGGAAAAAGTATGAAACTATAACCTTTTGACCCTTCAACATGATATGTAACATCTGTCCAGATCGGCCATAAAACAAAATGCTTCGCCCACACATCCTCATTAATATTGCGGCCATATAAAGGCCAGACTCTGTATCTTTTAACTTCTGCACCGGTTGTATAATTAAATATAGGCCATAAAAAATTGTATGAATTCATTCCATTTGTATGATATTTGATATATAACGGAGCAAGCACGAACTCTAACTCTGAGATCCCCAAAAAATTTCCTATTCGCCCCCCGACAGGAAAAAGTGCAAAATATCCCTTTCCTACATTACTGCGCCCCCAAAACAATAATGGAAATACAGAGGCTGCATATTTTGAATAAGGATTTGATACCTCATAATCCAACTTATAATATGTCAAAATTCGTGTTAAACGTTCATCATTAAATTCTTTTTCTGATGCTAATGGCCAAAGTACATCTATTATAGTTCTGTCATTTTTAGAGTTATAACTATAACTATAAAATGGTCTGAACCCACGAAATTTACTTCCGTCAGGAAAGTTTATTGAATCATAAAAAGGTCCAACCGCTCCAATTTTTGAAGCTTGTTCTGTCAGTTTGAAATTATCAAAAATAAAACCAAGATCAAGTGTCTCAACATAAAGAGTGCTGATTTTTGCATCATCAACATCGGAAAAACTTTGCTCTTGTAACATATCTGACATGCCTGTCTGAACATATTTATCAAAACCTGCCGCTTTACTGTCAGCAACCACTAAGCTGTAAAGCAGAAAACATAAGCATATTTTAACAACAAAGTTACTTCTCATATTTAAATACCCTCTCTACACGACCGCCAAATGAACATATAATGTCATATGGATGAGTATTCTTTAAACATGCCCAGTCTTCCAATGTAATCTTGTAATTCCCGGACTCACCAATACAAACTACCTCGTCACCAAGTTGCGGATTTTCAACCTGCTCAAGGGATATTGTTGTATAATCCATAGAAACACGTCCCAATACTGGACACAGACAGCCATTAACAATAACACTTCCTCTGTTTGATAGAGCCGGCGGCAAACCATCGGCATATCCGGCAGAAATAACACCAACAACCATTTTTCTTGGCAGCACATAGGTCTGGCCATAACCAATGCTTGTGCCGGCAGGTAATTCTCGAATCTCTGTAAGTCTTGTCTTCAAAGTTGCAATAGGCTTGACTTCTACACTTCTTTTTCCCTCCAAATCATAAGTACCGTGCAGCCCTATTCCTGTTCTAACTGCATTAAATGGTGCAATATATGATTCCGGAAAATTATTGATACCGTCGCTGTTAGCAATATGTTTAATCTTAAAAGTGATTCCTTTTTGTGCAAGTCCGGCAATAAGTTCTCCAACTCGTTTTATCTGTGAAAGTGTGAATTGTGAACCCGGTTGATAAGCAATTGGAAAATGTGAATAAATACCTTCAAGTTCAATATTTTTCATCTTTGAAATTTTAACAGCACTGTCAAAAGCTTCATCAAGTAAAAACCCAAGACGCCCCATACCTGAATCAACAACAAGATGACATTTGGTAATCTTTCGATGACGACAGCTCTCTTCATCAATTATACGGGCAATCTTCAAATTCGATATCGGCAGAATAATGTCATGTTCCACAGCACATGGAATCTCCTCCGGTAAAATACTTCCTAAAATCATAACTTTATGACCGCAATCATGCAGTTCCATTGCCTCACCAAGCTCGGCAACAGCAAACATTAAAAGCTTTTGATCTGCTAGTATCCCGGCAAAATCTTTAACACCAAGACCATAAGCATTTGCTTTCAAAACAACAATAACATCACATGGAGTGACTGAAGATACAATATTGAGAAAATTAGATAACAAGGTAGCTCCGTCAACCTCAACCCAGACCCTTGAAAATTTTTTCATATAACTCATATACATTCCATAAAATATTAAAAATAAAATGTGATTATAACAATAAATATTTGTAATAATCAAGCACGAAGTGTTTGAATTGCATTTTGCCAGCAAAGAAGCCGACAAAGAAATAAAAAAACCTCAAACATTAGTGCCTTCTTTTCTTTACTAAGGACTTTAAAGACCTTAATGACTTTAAGGTCGTTAAAAATATGTGCTGCTATCGCAAATTATTGTTTGATAGAAATGGCTTTCCAAATCTCAAACTTAAAAATAATACAACCGAAAAATTAAGGTTATTTACAATTTTTCAATTTAAGAGTTTGACAAAACAATACCTTTAACATAGAATAT
>CAYTUX010000214.1:0-13281 GCA_964441455.1 uncultured Victivallales bacterium
ATTTTCTAATTTATCACCCAAAGGGTGATAAAAGTATAATGTAAACCCTGATTTCATTGATTTAAAAACATGTTTATCCTCTCAACCAGAAATTTAAGGATAAAATTTCCTATTTTTCTGGTTGATTGTTTTGTTGCAGTTTATTTTTGGAAAGCCATTCTTGCTCAAACCGGCTTGCAATATCAGCCCATCTTCCGCTTACCAAGGTGCAATTCGCAAAGCGTATTTCAACATTTTATCCAATAATCAACATAAAACGCTATTTACAAACATTTTGCATAAACTTTTCATTTTATCACCCGTTGGGTGATAAAGGCATAACTTAAATGCTGATTTTATTGATTAAAACACACATTTGTGTCTTAAACCAGAAATCTAAGGATAAAATTATAACGTTACTCATTTTAAAATTCTTAGAAAATCCTTAATTTTTCGGTTGAGACTACTTTATGAGAACGGGACCCAGCTACTAACAAAACCAGAAAGCTTAGATTTTGAATAAACATATTTATTGTTGTTAGTAGCTGGATACTACTCATCGTCATGAAAAAGTTATCTTTAATTTTGGTGAAAAAATATTGTCAAAAAACAAAATCTTTAATTGACATTTAACATCAACTTGATACAATTCCGGCAAATCAAAAATCATAGTTAGTTGTTAATGATTAATTTTGTAATAACTCCGCAGGTATTTATAAAAATGGATTAAGAACGTCGAGCATCCTCCTTCGCTCTTTGGACTCCCGGCTGTACTCGGGGACACAAAGGAAGTCTTTCACATGAAGCAATTGAGCACAAAAAAATATGTACAGAACTAAAACACAATTTATGCGACTTCAGGCATTGGATGAGGCTATTCGCCAAAAGAGATATCCTAACTGCTTAAGTTTTGCAAGTGAATGGGAAGTGGCGCAGAAGACAATTCTGCGGGATATTGAATTTATCAAATATGTTCTCGGAGCACCCGTTGACTATAACAGAAGAAAGCAAGGCTATTACTATAAACATAGTAATTGGTTTTTGCCTGCATTATCTGTTAGCGAAAGTGAGCTTTTGTCCCTAGCATTGGGAGCACAAGCTGCAACATTATATCAAGACACACCCCTTGCAAAAGAGCTTAATAAAATTTTGGAGAAAATTGTTGACTCACTACCCGAAAATCTCTCAATAGTACTTGAAGAGGTTATGAATAATGTATCATTTGTAGGACATCCTGCACGTACAATAGATTCTGAAATATGGCGAACATTCGTAAAAGCAATTGCCCGACATACAGTTTTAAACATCACATATCGATCAGAAGGTAAACCAAATGCAAAATCTCACCTTCTTTATCCCTATCATATAGCAAATATTCAAGATGATTGGTATGTTTTTGGAGTTATTCCCCCGCATGATAATATTATTCAGTTTGCTTTGTCCAGGTTTGAAAGTGTTAAAACCACAAAAAAAAGTTTTCAGTTCTCGGCTCAAGAAGATGTAAAAAAACGTATCCAAGAAGCATTTGGTCATTTTATACCAAGAGGTATAGAACCAATTTATGATGTATGCATTGCTTTTGATAGTGATATTTCTCACCGAATTACAGCACGTCAGTGGCATCCTAAACAGATATTAAAAACTAACGAAGATGGCAGCGGTACTCTTGAATTTACTGCTGCAAGTCTAGAAGAAACAATGCGATGGGTTTTGGGATGGGGACGCCATGTCAAAGTACTTGAACCAAAAAAATTAAAGAAATTAGTCGCACTCGAAATTCAAAATATGCAAAATTAATGCAGGCTTCCTGTTTAAATCCTACTTTAAGATGGATTGTAAAGCTAAATGCGAAAATATTGTACAAATATGCAAACATATCATATAATACGGGTAAATATATAATAATCATTATTAGAACGGAGAAGTAAAATGCAATTTGGTGTATGCGGAGATACGAATTTGGCAGCAATAGCTGCTCAAGAATCATACGATTTCATGGAATGGAATGTTTCATCATTACTCAAACCTAGAGAATCAGATAGTGCTTTCGAAACAGCGTTTCGTGCAATAAAGTCTTCAAAACTGAACTTTCAGGTATCAAACGGCTTTGTACCCGGTGATCTCAAGATTACCGGACCTGATGTCAATCAGTCGGCTCTGGAAGAATACGTTACAACAACAATGAAAAGAGCAGAGCGGGCGAAGGTTGAGGTCATCGTGTTCGGATCGGGAACTGCCCGAAGAATTCCTGATGGTTTCAATGTTCAAGTGGCTCACGAACAACTTGTTTTATTCTGTAATATGGTTGCCCCAATAGCTTATAATCACGGTGTCACCATTGCTGTAGAGCCTTTGAATAAGTCAGAGTGCAACGTACTCACAACTGTAGACGAATGTGCCAAGCTGGTCAACGAAGTTGCACACCCCGGCATCCGCCTATTGGTTGATGCATACCATCTGATGCTAGACAATGACTCATACGAGGACATTGTGACTCACGGGAACCTCCTTGCTCATGTACATATTGCAACTGTTCCAAACCGCTTGGCTCCAGGTGCTGAACCTTGTGACTTTTCACAATTTTTCAGAGCATTGAACAAAGCAAATTACACGGGAAGAATATCCGTTGAAGCACGATTCTCAAATTCGGAAACAGAAATACCCGCAGCTCTGCCTGTCATGCAAAAGTTTGCCGGACTAGCCGCTGACCCCGACCCTACAAAAAACTGCAAATCAATGGTTTAGCGTTGTTTACAGCATCAGCAACTGTAAGGTTGGGGTTCTTCACCCCGCCGAAAAGAATATTTAACCAGAAAAACAGGGTTTTTTAAGAAAAATTAGAAAACCAATTTACAAAACTACAAAGATGCTATATAATTGAGGCAATGTTATTGAAAACACTATCTGGTCAAACACACAAGAACTTGATTTGAATCAATTGTTCAGGTTCAAAACAGAGCATACGATGGAATACCCAACAAAGCGGATGTAAGAAACAGCTAAACGCCAATGTTGATCAGAACAGTTACAATCATAAAAAACGAAAGGAGTAACTCATGAATGTTTTAGTCATAGGAGCCCATGGACGCACAGGTCGAAGGGTTACGCAATTGCTAAGTAAAACCAAACATCAACCGGTCGCGATGATTCGCGACAGTTCCCAGCGGGAGGTTTTCGACGACATGGGGCTCCCCACCGTACTAGGCGACTTGGAGTATCCGATGGACCATGTTTTTAAAGCTTTTGGCGGTTTTGACGCCGTCGTTTTCGCCGCCGGATCAGTCCATCAGAACACCATTGATAAGGTCGTTCTGATTGATCACATCGGGGTCATTCGGGCAGCAACCGCTGCCGCAATGCACGGAGCCAGACGTTTTGTTCTGCTCAGTGCAATGAACGCCGACGAACAAAGCAAGTCGGAGATTTCCTATTACCACCGTGCCAAAGGTTTTTCCGATCGCTTTGTTCGAGAAATTCGATCCGCATTCAAGGGGGAAGATCTTGATTGGACAATTATTCATCCCGGAGGTCTTAACGACAACCCGGGCACCGGAAAAGTAAAGATCATTCCGACCATTCACGGAAACGGAACAACCTGCCGGGACGACCTGGCAGCAACGATCGTCGCGAGCCTTGATCATAAAGGAACCATCGGCAAATCGTTTGCCGTGCTTGAAGGCGACACACCGCTGACAGATGCTCTGAACACTCTGTAACCCTGCATTCGTTACAGCAAAAGGAAATTTACATGTTTAACGATATAAATGATGGGCAGAAGAACGCCTCACCGGTTCGTGATATCACATTATCAAATCATAATAATAATTGTTTGTAAAAAAAGAGGAGATGATCATGAATCTTTCGCCAACCGATAACCACAAGTATCTGATGTCGCAGATAACGCCGAAGCTCAAGTTTGAAGGCAATGATGTGCAGAAATGGCAACCCAGATTGCGTCGCAAGTTGCGTCATCTGGTTGGTGATATGCCGACAGAGCGATGCGATCTCAGCTCAAGGCGTCTTTGGATGCGCGATCATCCATTTGGTACAATTGAGAAGATCGCATTCACATCGGAATCTCATGCCGACGTTCTCGCCTATGTTTGTTTACCCAAGAATATAGCTCCTCCGTACACCTTCTTTATTTGTCTGCAGGGACACTCGACGGGAATGCACAATTCTATTGCGGTTCAAAGGGAGGATGAAGCCAAACCACTTCAGGTCGAAGGCGACCGCGATTTTGCTATTGGTTGCATGCAAAGAGGGATTGCGGCTCTGTGCATCGAGCAGCGGTCCTTTGGCGAAAGACGTGAACAGAAACAGGAACATAGTCATGGCTGTCATGATGCCACCATGCAAGCTTTGATGCTGGGGCGAACCCTGATTGGTGAACGAGTTTACGATGTCGACCGGGGTATTGACTACCTTGCTTCGCGAGGCGATGCTGACATGAAATCGATTGGTGTAATGGGTAATTCCGGCGGCGGTACAATCAGCTTGTTCTCGGCAGCCCTCCTGCCAAGAATCGCCTTTGCCATGCCATCCTGCTATTTCTGCACCTTCCGGGACTCCATCATGTCCATCTACCACTGTATGGACAACTACATTCCAGGCTTACTCAAGTTCGCAGAGATGTCCGACATCATGGGGCTATTCGCTCCCAAGCCTGTTGTGATTGTGGCAGGAGAGGAGGACGATATATTTCCCATCAAGGCAACACGTCGGGCGTTTCGCGAGTTGAAGCAAATCTACGATGCATACGGAGCGAAAAAACACTGCCATCTCGTTGTGGGTGACGGCGGACACCGCTTCTATGCGGACGATGCATGGCCGATAATGCTTAAGGAAATCAAGAAACACCAGAAAAAAACGCAAAACAGTAACACGTGACGCCACCTTTTAACGCTGGCGTTCAGAAAGAGTAAAAATACTATGAAATCAAAAGAACGAATCATGGCTGCATTGAACGGCGAAGAACTTGACCACACACCTTTCTCGCCATTCCTTGCGTATATTTGGGAACACTTTCCTCGCCACATACAGGATGCGGGACAATTGGCCTTTCATCATTTAATAGGTGCAGACCCATTGTGGCGGGGGGCGCCTTGTCCGGTTAAGCAAATCAATCCGCCGCAGGTGAAGTACAAGACAATCAATGAAGGCGATCTTTCTGTGACATTGACCACCACACCTGTCGGTACGCTCCGATCAGTCTGTGCAAAAAGTGATGCAGGAAATACATATTTTCTTATTGAACACCCTCTCAAAAACGAGGAAGATTACAAGGTGCAAATGTGGATTGAGGAGCATACTAAATATATTTATGACCCGGAACCTGTCAATAAGCATTTCCAGGGGGTGGGAAGAGAAGGCCTTTCCATTGGAATGTTAATCCCTCGGTGTAAATCCGCCTATCAGGATATGGTCGAACACCTTGCAGGAACAGAGGAGTTGATCTATGCGCTTATGGATTTTCCGGAAACCGTGCGCAACCTCTGGCAAATCATGGTCGAAAAAAATCTTGAGGCTGCCAGAATGGCATTCGAATCAGATTATGACTATTTCATAACATGGGAAGACTCAAGCACACAAAACTACTCGCCGACTCAGTACGATGAATTCATCGCCAGTGAAATCGGCGAATGGTGTCGTTTGCTAAACGGAACCGGAAAGAGATACATTCAACACGCCTGCGGACATGTTGCAGCCCTGACGGAACGCATGAGAGACTATGGCGTCTTTGCCATTGAAAGCATATCGCCCCCTCCGACCGGAAACCTTACGATACGAGAGGCTCGCATCATGGTCGGTAACACTATGGGAATAATTGGAGGAATTGAACCAACTCAATTTCTGAACCTCTCTGAGCAGGATCTAAGACCCTACGTTGAATCAGTTATTGAAGACGCCAAAGGCGGTCCATTCGTCTTAGCCAATTCCGACTCCTGCCCTCCGGGGGTCACAATCGAGAAGTTCAAACTCGTATCCGAAATAGCCAAAACATATAAATTGTAGAGTATAATAAAGATTTAAAATGTAACGTGGAAAATCGCACGAAGTGAATGCATAAATTAAAAGAAGAAAAATTACAAAAAAATTGTCAGAGAAAAATTGCTCTGAAAATATTGTAAAACGATTAAAAAAAAATACGGTTCTGACAAAAATTGTATGAAAAAATAATTACGCCCTGAAAGGGCAAATTAATAAATATAGGGTTAATCTGCCCTTACAGGGCGAAGGCATATAACATTAACAGACCCAGGGCGGTGCTCTGGGCTGGTATAATTTGCCCTTTCAGGGCGTTACACAGAGGGGATAAGACTAAATAGTCTGTATCCCATTGATTTAAAACGAAATAGGTCTGAAAAAAGTGAAAAAACTTTTGACAGAACCAAAAATAGAGAAAGGAGATCAAAATGATCACAAAAAAACTAGAAGAGATGAATATCATGCAAACAGCCCATAACGTTGATGCTCGCAATCTATACAATACAGATGATGCCATGATAACCGTAATTACACTGCAACCGGGTCAATCACTAAAACGCCACATTACTCCTGTGGATGTTGCATTCTACGTGCTGAACGGAGAGGGTATTGTTGAAATCGGTGACGAAAAACAGAAAGTCACCGCTGACACCCTTGTAGAGAGTCCAAAGGATATCGTTCACTGCTGGTACAACGAAAGCTCAAAGCCTCTACGCTTCATGATAGTAAAAGCTCCAAAACCAATTAAAAAAACGGTATTTATTGGGGGCTAATACTCTTCAAAAAAATAGAATTGACAAAAAGGATCTGTTTGGTTATTATGCAAAATATTAAATATAAAATAGATTAAATGAATAAAAATGATAAATTAATATATGAGGCCAAAGCCAAAATACTCAAGGCATTGGCTCATCCGACAAGATTATGGATGACCGAACAGCTCGCAGAAGGCGAACGTTGCGTTTGTGAATTTGTAAATGCTATTGATGCTGACTTTTCAACAATTTCAAAACATCTTACTGTTTTAAAGCAAGCCGGCATAATTGAAGACGACAAACGGGGTAAGCAGGTTTTTTATAGTTTAAAGGTACCGTGCGTTTTAAATTTTATGAACTGTGTGGAAGAGGTAATCAAAAGTAATGTTAAATCTCAGATAGCACTGCTTAAATAAAATTCCGTCAGCCATTTATATGCCCTGCAAAGGCATTTCATAGTTAGCCTAGGGCAAGCGACCAGCGGGAGTACAACCCTAGGTTAAATAAAAAATAAAATTCTTTCCTGCTGTAAGCAGTGTCACGCTGAAGACACACCACGCTGTCATTTTTTTCAAACAAAAATGACGGTGTGGTGCGTAGACGGAAATTCAAACAATCTAACTCTCTAACGGTCTAAATGGCTTCCAAATATCTTTTCAAAATAGAACAGCAACAAAACAATCAACGGGAAAAACAGGGTAAAAATTAAAAAGAATTGTTTTATTTGGAAACTTATAATATAATTCTTACTTAATTTGAAATAGAAACAATGGAGCCAAATTTGAAAAAACATTTTATAATATTCTTGACTGTTATATCAACAATATTCGTACATGCTGAAGAGGTCATAGTTGATGGACTTGCTGCAAAAGTTAATAATGAAAGCATTCTTATTAGTGATGTTTTAATTGTAATGCAACCCAATATCAAAGAGATACAGAGTAAATTTGCAGGAAACAGACTTAAAGAGGAGATGCAGAATCTTTATCAAGAATCGCTAGATTCTCTTATCGATCGCCAAGTTATACTTGATACATACGAACGGCAAGATATGAAACTTCCTGAAGATGTAATAAATTCTCGAATTAATGAGATTATATATGAACGTTTTCAGGGAAATAAAGAAAAACTGATTAAAACGTTAGCACAAGATCATCTTTCTTATGACCAATGGAAGAAAGAGGTATCAAATCAGTTTATAGTAATGGTAATGCGTAATTCAAATGTAAATGCAAAAATAAACATTTCCCCTGCTGCAACCAAAGAATACTATACACAACACATTGACGATTATAAACAACTTGAAAAAGTTCTTATAAATATGATCTTTTTTGAAAAAACTGATGATAAAACTATTGAAGCCGAAAAAAAACAGACAATATTTGAAATTCAGCAGAAACTCGAAAAAGGTGAATCTTTTTCTTCTCTGGCAAAAGAATTTTCCGAGGACTCGAGTTCTGCTGAAGATGGAAATATTGGATGGATAGAACCGCAAATGTTGCGAAAAGAAGTTGCGGATGGAATTAAGGACTTAAAAATTGATCAGGTGTCTAAACCAATTGAAACTGAAAATGAAATATATCTTATTGAACTAAAAGGTAAAAAAGAGGCTACCTTTAAACCTTTTGAAGATGTGGAAACAGAGATTAAAACATTGTTGACACAAAAAGAAGTTGACAAACTCTATAAAGAGTGGATTGCCAGCCTTAAGGAAGATGCATATATTAAAAAATCCGAAGTGGAACTGTTCTAACGTAATTTATGAATCTAACAAGTAAATCAGATATACGAGATACTTTAAAGAGTTATGGTCTCCAACCTAACAAACGCCTAGGACAAAATTTTCTAATAGATAAAAATATTATTAATATTATTGTTGATGCTATAGATACCGGGAAAAATGACACCATTCTTGAAGTTGGTCCGGGATTAGGTGTTCTGACCGATGAAATGGTTCAAAAAGCCAAGCATGTTACTGCTGTAGAAAAAGATCGAGGATTAATACCGCATCTTAATAAATATTTTTCTGAAAAAGATAACTTTGAACTTATTAATTGTGATATCATGGATATACCACCATCGCAGATTCTAGAGGGAATCTCAAAATTTGTTTCAAATCTACCATACTCCTGCGGAACAAGAATACTACTGGACTTTGTGTTATCAAAAAATGCACCTAAGGAAATTGTGGTTATGGTTCAACTGGAGGTTGCTCAGAGAATTGTTGCAGAAACAAACTCACCTGAATACGGACTTTTGAGTCTTCTAACCGGTGTAAAATACAGATCAGAGATTATCAAAGTTGTTAGTCAAAATTGTTTCTGGCCTAGACCGGATGTTAAATCTGCTGTTGTCAAGTTAATCAAAAGAGATAAACCTTTATTAAACCAAAATGAAATTAAAATTTTCAGAAAATTAACTAAAGCGGCATTTAGCCAGAGAAGGAAGAAAATCAGCAATTGCCTTAAAAAAATAACGGGGACGGACATCATTGAAAAAGCCGGGATTTCATCTTCGTTGCGTCCTGAAGAGATAAGTCTTCAGCAGTGGGTTTCCCTCACAAAGACCATTCTTAACAATGATTAAAAAGTTTCTTTATTTACATGTTCTTCCAACAGCAACACTAGATTTCATCCCTAAAGATATGCTTTATTTAAAAAAAAAACCTCCCCTTTCGGGGAGGTCAATGTAATGTAATGAAGAAGGGATTTGTTATGAAAGATTAGCCAATGGCTTTACTTCCTTTTTCCCCCGTACGAATGCGTATACATTCTTCCAGGTTTATAACAAATAATTTTCCATCGCCAATATTACCGGTCCTGGCTCCGGCAATGATAGCTTCAATTGTCTTATCGGCATATTCTGAGTTAACTGCAATCTCGAGACGAACTTTCTTCAAAAGATTAACTTCCATATCAACACCTCGATAATACTCATGGTAGCCTTTTTGCTGCCCGCAACCCAACGCATTTGTAACGGACATCTTGAAAATCTTGTTGTCAAACAATGATTGTTTAACAGCATTTAACTTTTCAGGTTGAATATATGCTATGATTAATTTCATTTTAAAATCCTTTTCTTTAAGTTAGTGGTTACCTCCTTTTGGAGAAGAGAACCACATTTTTGATTATTGATTTGTGAAGATTTGGAATCCGCTGTATGCTTCCATTCCATGCTCTTCAATGTCCAGACCGCGTATCTCTTCAGAATGACTTACACGTAATCCAGCTGTTTTCTTGAGTATGAAAAATAGAATCAAACCTAAGCCGAATGCCCATACAAATGCGACTCCGGCTCCAAGTGCCTGAATACCTAATTGGTTGAATCCACCACCATAGAACAAGCCTCCATCAAGATTGAACAAACCAGCTGACAATGTTCCCCAAAGTCCACAAACACCATGAACACTTACAGCACCAACCGGATCGTCAACTTTTAGCACGCTGTCTATAAAGTATACACTTAGTACAACTAAAATACCAGCAATAAGTCCAATTAAAATTGCTCCTATTCCATTAACTGTATAACATGGAGCTGTGATAGCAACCAAACCAGCCAATGCACCATTCAAAGCCATTGAACCATCAGGTTTCTTAGTAATAATCCAAGCTGTGATCATAGCGGCTATAGCACCTATCGCAGCAGCCAGATTTGTTGTAACAGCAACCCTACCTATTTCACCATCACCTAGAGTGGTGCTTCCGGGGTTGAATCCAAACCAACCAAACCACAGAATAAATACACCTAATGCAGCCAAAGCAATGTTATGCCCAGGAATAGCACGAGGTTTTCCATCAGGACCATACTTGCCAATACGAGGACCGAGAACAATTGCTCCTGCAAGAGCTAACCAGCCACCAATTGAATGAACAACAGTTGAGCCTGCAAAATCAACAAAACCCATGTTTTCTAACCAGCCACCACCATTGTGTAAGCTACCCCATGCCCATGATCCAAAAATTGGATATATAAAAGCACAGATAAATACACTATAGATTAAATAACTTTTGAACTTCGTTCTTTCAGCCATTGATCCGGACACGATTGTTGCTGCTGTACCCGCAAATACTGTCTGAAAAATTAAAAAGGTGAAATCCCAACTGGCACTTGTCCAGTCAGCCCCTTTAAAGAAAAATTCTGTTGTACCAAAGAAACCATTGCTTTCTCCAAACATCAAGCCAAAACCTATAAAAAAGAATGCTAATGTACCTATAGAAAAGTCCATCAAGTTCTTCATCATAATGTTTACAACATTCTTGGCTCTTGTAAAACCGGCTTCTACCATCGCAAAACCGGCTTGCATAAAAAACACAAGAAATGCTGCAATACAAGTCCAGACAATATTTAGATTGTCCTGCACTTGTGTCACATCTGCCATTGTTGCAGTTTCGTCTGCAGCAATTGCAGATATACTACCAGCTAATAATAGAATAACCGGCAGCAATTTTTTCAGTTTTATTTTCATTAGTTTAACCTTTCGTTAATGTTTACACTAAACTTTGTACCTATTTCTACTTCTTTACTTTTTATTGTCGACACAGTACTGTGATAAATTTACAATGAAACATATAGCACTAGGTGTGCCAACACTAAAAATAATAATGCATGGTTAAACATAAGCCATTACAAAACAAATATTTACAACTTTAATTTTATTTGAATTGTTTTTATTGAGTACATTTTTGTAGCTTTATTTTAATGGTACATTTTTGTATTATACATTTTTGGAATTTGGTTTTATAAAAGAAAAACCAGAAAAAGAGTTTTTGATATTTATCTTTTTTATTATGGCGTTAAAATAATTTTTCACCTATCCTCATCAAAAATTTCAGTTTTATTTTATTACATTGAAAAAAGTACACGCTTTTTGAGAAAAACGATTGAAAAGTCTATTATTAAGAATAAAGCTGTTAAATTTTTTTAATTATGTAAGAAAAACATATTAAAATTAATTTAGATGCTTGACATTTAGAGCAAATCATATTATAACGTAGGCAACAATTTTTTTTGAGAAGTCTAAAGGGTGGCTTTTGACCACTCTTTTTTTTGTCTATAAGCATATTTACGTAACAATATAAGGGAAGATGGGGAATAATATGGCAAACGAACTTTTAACAATAGTCAACTATATGGCTAAAGAGCGCGGCATCGCAAAAGATGCATTAATTAAAGCACTTGAAATCGCAATGGAATCAGCTGTAGCTAAAGATTATGGCGATAAGGATGAATTCAGATTAAAGATTGATCCTGTTACATGCGAACTTAAGGGATATAAAATCTTAGAAGTTGTTGATGATGAACCAATGAGCGAGTCTGAAATTAATATTAAAGATGCCAAGGAAATTAATCCTGAAATTGAGTGTGGAGACCTTCTGGAAGTTGAGTCCACTCCCGAGCACCTTGGCAGAGTTGCCGCACAAACTGCAAAACAGGTTATTCTGCAGAAAATCAAACAAGCTGAAAATGAACAATCATATGAAGAATATAAAAATCAGGAAGGTGAAATTATTACGGGTTCTGTAAAAAGATTCCAACGTAGTGACATTGTTGTACAGCTTGAAAAAGACGTAGAGGCTGTTGTTCCGGCAAAAGAACGAATTGAATCAGAAGACTTCAGAATTGGTGAAAGAATCAGTGCTTATGTTCTAAGCGTGGAAAAAGGATCAAATGGCTCTGCTCCGAAAATTTTACTTTCAAGAACTACGCCCGCATTTGTGAGAAGACTCTTTGAAATGGAAGCAACAGAAATTAACGATGGAATTGTTAAGATTGTTGCCATTGCAAGAGAACCCGGCTTGAGAACAAAGATCTCTGTCTTGACAGAAGATCCGAGAATTGATCCTGTTGGAGCATGTGTCGGAATTCGAGGTGTAAGAGTAAGAAACGTAGTTGATGAACTGGGTGGAGAGAAGATTGATATTGTTCCTTACAATGAGAATCTGGAAACATATGTTGCAAATGCACTCGCTCCTGCAAAAGGTCTTGACGTTAAAATTGATGAGGAAAATCCAAAACTTGCACATGTGTCAGTTAATCCTGATCAATACTCTCTTGCCATTGGAAAACAGGGACTTAATGTTAAACTGAGTGCTAAACTATTGAGAATGAAAATAAATATCACTAAAAAAAGTGACAAAGAACATGATGCTTTTGAAAAACAACTTCAGGAAGCAATTAATAACCTTGCAGTTGTTGAAGGCATATCTTTTAAAGATGCCGAGATTTTAGTAAAAGCCGGTTTTGTAACTGTAGATGGAATTGCGGCAGTCGATATTAGCGACATTGTTGAACTTGCAGGAATATCTCAAGACCATGCAGAAAGCATCTATAGTGCAGCTATTGCGGCAATTACAACATAAAGCAAAAAATAAATTGGTTCTGTCAAAAATTGTATGAAAGATATGAAAACAAAAAGTTTTCTAATGCGGACGCCGGGGACGTATTAGCTCCTGCCCTGTTTAGGGGAGGTGTCCGAGACACGACAAAGGAAGTGAGGCTGGAGCCTGCGACAGCAATGGAACGTAGTGTAATGTCCTACCGAGGACGGAGGGGTTCTTCC
>CAYTUX010000215.1:0-8084 GCA_964441455.1 uncultured Victivallales bacterium
CCCTACAGAAACCATTTGCAATCAACCATTTAGATTTGATTTCAGCATCCGCAACTGTAGGGTCGGGGTCCGTGACCCCGCCAAAAAGGGTGTTCAACCAGAAAAACAGGGGAATAAAAAAATATTATGTTTTATCTTGAAGAGTACAAAAAGATTTGGTATTATTTGGTGCGATTTTGAGGCGAATATTTGTTTATGCAGCTGAAATGTGGAATCAGTTGTAATTTACAGCAATTTAAGATTTTAGGATATTATTTAATGAATTCTAATATTGAGTGTGATAAGCCACAAGAAGAGTGTGGTGTTTTTGGTGTTTTTGGAGTAAAGGATGCGGCAGCAGTAATTTCCAATGGACTTTTCTGTTTACAGCATAGAGGGCAGGAGGCAGCCGGTATTGTTGTCAGTGACAGGTCACATATGAGAATACATAAAGGCGAAGGTCTTGTTCGTAATGTATTTAATGAAGACAATATAGGACATCTGCCCGGAGATGTTGGAATTGGTCATGTCCGTTACTCAACTACAGGGTCATCCCATACTCACAACATTCAGCCGTTATTGGTTGAATGTATTGATGGTTTCTGGTCAATTGCCCACAACGGTAATTTGGTCAATGCTCCCAGACTTAGGCGAGAGTATCAGGAAAGGGGTTCAATTTTCCAGACGAGCACAGATAGTGAAGTAATGGTTCATCTGATTGCATCGCCGGAATATCGAAATGAGAAATGCAGAGTAAAAGCCTCCTTGGCACAGCTAGAGGGGGCTTTTTCTGTATTAATGATGAACAAAGATCAGCTTTTTTGTGCGAGGGATTCACAAGGATTCAAGCCTTTGACCTTGGGATCTTTAGGAGGTGGTTTTGTTGTTTCAAGTGAGACATGTGCTATAACGCAGCTTGGAGGAGAGGTTATTCGAGATGTTGAACCCGGTGAAATTTTGACAATAGATAAAAATGGAGTTCGCAGTGATTTTCTGCCCGGGGTAAAAGCAGAGAATTATGCGCACTGTGTTTTTGAATTGATATATTTTGCAAGACCTGACAGTTATATTTTTGGAAACAGTGCACATAAAATACGTTTTTTTTATGGACAGCGATTAGCAATTGAGAGTCCTGTAGAAGCTGATATTGTTGTAGCGATGCCGGATAGCGGCAACTCAGCCACACAAGGATATGCACAACAAAGCGGGTTGACATTAGATTCCGGATTTATAAGGAATCATTATGTGGGGCGGACATTTATTATGCCCGGTTCTAAGAACAGAGCAAGCAGTGTTGACATGAAGCTGCAAGTTGTACCGGATGTTGTAAAAGGAAAGCGTGTTATAGTTGTAGATGATTCCATTGTAAGAGGAACAACAATGAAGAATCGAATTCAGAACTTAAGAGATGCGGGCGCAAAAGAGATTCATGTTCGGATTTCCTGTCCGCCGATATGCTATGGTTGTTATTATGGCATTGATTTTCCTGACAAAGATGAACTGATTGCATCACATAAAGATGTTGATAGGGTACGTGAGTATATTCAGGCCGATAGTCTGGCTTATCTGAGCATTGAAAGTTTATTAATGCCATTTGATAATCCGGATGATTTTTGTAAGGCATGTTTTGACGGGAACTATCCAATCGGGATAGGCGATAAAGACTGGAAAATGGCATTTGAAAGAACTTGTTAAGTAGTTAGTGAGTTAGACTGTCGGATGGTTAGACTGTTAAGTGTTAAAGAGTGTGTAGAAATTTAAAAATAATTATAAAATATAAAGAGCGTAAAAAATGGCAAAACAGATATTTATAACAGGAGGAGTTGTTTCATCATTGGGCAAAGGTTTAACATCGGCCTCAATAGCAATGTTACTTGCCAGGCGTGGGTACAAAGTTGTTTTACAGAAATTGGATCCTTACATAAATGTTGATCCGGGTACAATGTCACCTTATCAGCATGGAGAAGTTTATGTGACAGTTGATGGAGCAGAAACAGATTTAGATTTGGGGCATTATGAACGTTTCACCGAAGTTGACTGTACACAGGGTAGTAACTACACAACAGGTAGGATTTACAACACGGTTATTGAGCGAGAGCGGCAGGGAGGATATCTTGGAAAGACAGTTCAGGTTATTCCTCATATAACAGATGAGATTAAGGCATCGATCAGGAATCTGCATACAGATGATGTTGATATTGTTATGACAGAGATTGGCGGTACAGTTGGAGATATTGAATCTCATCCATTTCTTGAGGCCATTCGTCAGTTTCGTCAGGAGATAGGCAAAGATAATGGAGTATTTCTTCATTTGACACTTCTGCCATATCTTGGTTTTGCCGGAGAGATTAAGACTAAGCCCTCACAGCAATCAGTAGGTTTATTAAGATCAATAGGAATTTTTCCTGACATTTTATGTTGTCGTTGTGAGAAGCATATGGAAGAAGAACATAGAGACAAGCTGGCGCTTTTCTGTAATGTTGATTGTGATTTTGTTGTAGATGAGGTTGATGTTGCAAACACAATTTATGAAGTGCCGCTTGATCTGACAGAGCAGAAACTTGACGAGAAAATACTAAAGTTGTTAAAGCTTCCGGTCAATGAAATTGATATTGCAGGTTGGGGAGAGATGGTTCAGCGGTTGATTGAGCATAAAGAAGGAGAGCTTGAGATTGCAGTTGTTGGAAAATATATCAGTTTGAAGGATTCATATAAGAGTATTTACGAGTCATTGACACATGGAGGCATTGCAAGTGATGTAAAAGTTATTCCCAGGATGATTGAATCGGAAGATATAGAAGAAAAGGGAGTTGGGCTTTTAGATGGAGTTGACGGTATATTGGTACCCGGCGGTTTTGGAAGTCGAGGTATTCAAGGAAAGATGATGGCTATTGGTTATGCCAGAGAAAACAAGATACCGTTTTTCGGGATATGTCTTGGGATGCAATGTGCGGTTATGGAATTTGCCAGGAATGTTTGTGGATTAGAGAAAGCAGACAGCACAGAATTCAGGGAAGACACTCCGAATCCGGTTATTGATTTGATGGAACATCAAAGAACAATACGGGCAAAAGGGGGAACAATGAGGCTTGGTTCTTATCCTTGTGTATTAAAGGAAGGCTCTAAGGTTCATGAGGCATATGGCTCGTTGGAAATATCTGAACGACATAGGCATAGATACGAGTATAATAATTCATTTAGAGACATAATGGTTAAACACGGACTTGTTTTATCAGGGTTATCACCTGACGGAGAACTGGTTGAAGTTATTGAGTTGAAGGATCATCCATGGTTTGTGGCATCTCAATATCATCCGGAATTTCAGTCTCGTCCAATGAAAGCCCATCCATTATTCAGGGAATTTATTAAAGCATCGGTAACTTACCGTAATGATAAATCTTAAGAAGAGTAGAAGAATATGAAAAGAACAGACATAAAAAAGATAATGTTGATTGGCTCCGGTCCTATTATTATTGGACAGGCATGCGAATTTGACTATTCCGGGGTTCAAGCTTGCAAGGCACTGCAGGAAGAGGGTTATGAAGTTGTTTTGGTAAACAGTAATCCTGCAACTATAATGACCGACCCTGAATTTGCAGACAGGACATATATTGAACCATTGACATGTGAGGTGCTAACCGAAATCATCAGGCGTGAGAGACCTGATGCATTGCTGCCTACTTTAGGAGGTCAGACAGCATTAAATCTTGCTCTTGAACTAGAGTCTGCAGGTGTTTTAGATAAGTTTGGAGTTGAGATGATTGGAGCGAGGGGCGATGTAATTAAAAAAGCAGAAGATCGTCAGTTATTCAGAGATGCAATGGATAAAATAGGTTTAGAGTCTGCAAAAAGCGTATCCTGTCACTCACTTCAAGAGGCATATGCAGCCAAAAAAGAGTTGGGAGATATCTTTCCATTAGTTGTTCGTCCCGGTTTTACACTTGGAGGTACAGGTGGCGGAATAGCTTATAACGAAGAGGATTTTATTGAGATTGTAAATCGCGGCATATTTTATAGTCCTTACAATGAAGTTTTGGTTGAAGAGTCAATTCTTGGTTGGAAAGAGTACGAAATGGAAGTGATGAGGGACAAGAAAGACAACTGTGTAATCATCTGTTCAATTGAAAATCTTGATCCGATGGGCGTTCATACCGGGGACAGTATAACTGTTGCTCCGGCACAAACTTTGACAGACAGGGAGTATCAGTTCATGCGAGATTCATCCATTGCAGTTCTTCGTGAAATTGGAGTTGAGACAGGCGGATCAAACGTTCAGTTTGCAATTAATCCGGATGATGGTCGAATGATTATCATAGAGATGAATCCTCGAGTATCACGATCAAGTGCTTTAGCCTCAAAAGCGACAGGTTTTCCAATTGCAAGAATTGCGGCAAAATTAGCTATTGGTTATACATTAGATGAGATACCCAATGATATTACACAGAAAACGCCGGCATGTTTTGAGCCGTCAATTGATTATGTTGTCACGAAAATTCCGAGGTTTGCATTTGAGAAATTTGCCGGAGCATCTGACAGACTGGGAACTCAGATGAAATCTGTTGGTGAAACAATGAGTATCGGCAAAACATTCAAACAGTCATTTCAGAAAGCATTCAGGTCACTTGAAGTTGGCAGAGCCGGTTTTGGAGCAGATGGTGTTGGAGAAAAGAATGGATTACCCGGGCTTTCAGAAGAAGAGTTAATATCAAAGATACAAGAGGTCATACCTGAAAGAGTTTTTTATATACGAGAAGGTCTTAAACGAGGGTGGTCAATTGAAAAAGTTTTTGAAACAAGTTATATTGATCCGTGGTTTGCAGGTCATATGAAAGATATAGTTGATTATGAAGAAGAGATTAAATCAGCAGTTAACCTTGAAGGTCTGGTTGGAGACAAAGCACTTTTTCTGCAGAGCAAAGAGCTTGGATTTTCAGACAAGCAGATTGCATATCTTCTGAACTCAACAGAAGATGAAGTTCGGGGAGCACGTTTGGCACTTGATATTAAACCTGTCTACAGTCTTGTAGATACATGTGCTGCAGAATTTGTTGCCTTCACGCCATATTTTTATTCGACCTATGGTGATGTCAACGAGAGTCGCACATCGGACAAGAAGAAAATCATGATTCTTGGAGGCGGACCTAACAGAATTGGTCAGGGAATTGAATTTGATTATTGCTGTGTACATGCATCTTTTGCTTTAAGAGATGCCGGTTTTGAAACAATAATGGTAAACAGCAATCCTGAGACAGTCAGTACAGACTATGACACCAGTGACAGGCTATATTTTGAGCCACTTACACTTGAAGATGTTTTAAGTATTTATGAGAACGAAGGTTGCTGGGGCGTCATTGTACAGTTTGGAGGTCAGACACCTTTGAATCTTGCAGCAGATTTGGAACGTAATGGTGTGAATATAATTGGTACAAGTCCGGCGAGTATTGAGGCGGCAGAAGACAGAAAATGTTTTCAGGAGTTAGCACAGAAGCTTAATATTCGTCAGCCCAGGAATGGACTAGCCACTACAGTTGAAGAAGCAATTGAACAGGCGGATCTAATTGAATATCCTGTTTTAGTTCGACCGTCATTTGTTCTTGGCGGCCGGGCGATGGCAATAGTATATAACGAAGAGAATCTACGTAAATATATGGTAGAAGCAGTAGAAGTCACATTGGACAGACCGGTATTGATTGATCAGTTTCTTGCCGGAGCTATTGAGGTTGATGTTGACTGTATATCAGATGGAGAAACCAGTGTTATTGGATCAATAATGGAACATGTGGAGCTTGCCGGAGTTCATTCAGGAGACAGTGCTTGTATGATTCCCGCCAAGTCAATTTCAGAAAAAGTATTGGATGAGATTCGCGAGAAGACATTTGCACTTGCAAAAGAGCTTGAAGTCTGCGGATTAATGAACATTCAGTATGCTGTTCAGAATGATGAACTTTTTATTATTGAGGTAAATCCCCGAGCATCGAGAACAGTACCATTTGTAAGTAAGACAGTTGGAGTTCCTCTTGCCAAGCTTGCCTCTCTTGTTATGGCCGGATATAAATTGAAAGAACTTGGTTACACAGAAGAAGTGGTTCCGCGATATGTTTCAATGAAAGAGGCAGTCTTTCCATTCAACAGGTTTCCCGGAACAGATGTTGTTCTTTCTCCGGAAATGAAATCAACCGGTGAGGTTATGGGAATTGATTCAAAAGCCGGACTGGCATTTATTAAAAGTCAGATGGCGGCCGGGAATGCCCTTCCTAATTCAGGAAAAATATTTTTAAGTATAAGGGATCAGGACAAAGATGATATGCTGCCCTATGTTCAGAGGCTGAAAACACTGGGTTTTGGAATATTTGCAACGCTTGGCACGAGTACAAAACTATGGGATGATGGAATAAAAACTTCCGGAATCTTTAAAATTTCAGAAGGGCATCCAAACGTGGTAGATCTGATTGAAGGAGATATGATCGGATGGATTATCAACACGCCGACCAGTGGCGAGACACCATCAATTGATGAGGTAAAGATGAGGTCTCATGCGGTTATCAGAAACATACCTATCACTACAACACTAAAAGGTTTAGAAGCAGCCATTATCGGATTAGAAACTTTAAAAGATAGCGGTGATTCAATTGATGTATGTAGTTTGCAGGAATATCACAGACATTTTGAATTATCAAAACTTCCTAAGAAGGAGAATGCTTAATGAACAAGATTGATTGGAAAACTATGCGCGAGAAGAGAGCATTTCTTGCTTTGGAAGATGGAACAATAATGAGAGGCTACTCTGTTGGAGCACCGTTAGATAGTTTAGGTGAAGTTGTTTTCAATACAGGAATGACCGGATATCAGGAAATTATTACAGACCCTTCATATTCAGGACAGTTTGTTACGATGACATATCCGGAAATTGGCAACACGGGTATAAATCCTGAAGATATTGAATCATCAAAAGCTCAGTTATCTGGTTTCATCATGCATGCACCAAATTCACAGAGCAACTGGCGATCATCAGAGGGGCTTTTAAAATATCTTGAAGCCAACAACAAACCTGCAATTGCCGGTATTGACACAAGAGCTTTGACATCGCGGTTAAGAGACAAAGGAACTTTAAAAGGATTCTTATCAGTTTCTGAAACTGTTTCAGAAGAAGAAGCACTCAAAAAGTGTCAAGATTGGTGTGGGTTGGACGGGCAGGATTATGCGGCAAAAGTTTCCTGTAAGGAGCAATACAAGTGGGACAGTGATGATAAAATGACAATGACATGGGGGATGCCAAAGGAGCTTATTCCTGCTGATTTAAAGGTTGTTGTTTATGATTTTGGTATTAAATACAATATTTTGAGAAACTTAAGAATTGCCGGTATGGATGTGACTGTCGTTCCATGTAAGACTTCAGCATCTGATGTTGCTGCAATGAAGCCAGATGGAGTGTTCTTCTCAAACGGACCTGCTGATCCTGCTGCGGTTACTTATGGCATTGATGCGGCAAGAGAACTGCTTGGTAAATTTCCTATTATGGGTATATGCCTCGGGCATCAGATATTAGGTATTGCAACAGGAGCAAAAACCGGTCGATTGAAGTTTGGACATCACGGATGCAATCATCCGGTAAAAGATTTAAGAACCGGGCTTATTGATATCACATCACAGAACCACAACTTTTGTGTTATGGATAACTCAATAGATACTTCAAAGATTGAGCTTACACATATAAATCTTAATGATAATTCAGTGGAAGGTATTCGGCATCTTACTGAACCGATGTTCTCTGTTCAGTATCATCCTGAGGCTGCACCCGGACCGCATGATCCTGCACCACTGTTTACAGATTTTGCTGATTTAATCAAGAATAGTTGATTATAATTAGTTAGTTAGATGGTTAGATAGGTTAAATTAATTACTAATTATCAATGATAAATTACGAATTATGGAAAAGTTTTAGCCACGGATGAACTTAGGGCGGACGAGCCGCAACCAAAAGAATTTCTCGCGCAGAGTCGCAGAGGACGCAGAGAAGAGATAAAATTTCCGCGCCGGAGCGACGCAGCTACAGCGTTAGTCTTGCAAATTAACGGTTGATTGAAATTTCATCCTGTAGCCGAGTC
>CAYTUX010000216.1:0-6371 GCA_964441455.1 uncultured Victivallales bacterium
AGAGCATGGATGGATACTGATTATAAGAAGGAGAAGTTTCGACAGATCATGAGAAAAGTCGAACAGTATAGCGGATGCAAAGTCCTAAGCTATGCGATAATGGATAATCACTACCATATTCTTCTAGAACAGCCTGATGTCGAAGACATTGACAACCAAGAGCTTATGCGACGTATTGGTTGTCTGTACGGCGAGGGTTATCTTGCAAAGATTATGAAACAATATAATGATTATAAAAAATGGTTCTTTAGTGGTTTCCATGGGTAGACCAATTTCATGTTAGGAATGAATCCTGTTGCTTTCAGAATTTCACAAGACACTGAAATTGAAATACACCAAGTGGTATAATGTGAAATATGAAAGAACGGGTTATTTTTGGCAGAGTCGATTCAAAAGCGTAATAGTTCAGAACAAGCCAGGTGCCCTATTCTTTATGGCAACCTACATTGAACTAAACCCTATAAGAAAGAAATATGTATCTGACCTAAAAAATTATCGTTTCTGTAGTTACGGAGAAGCCTGTGGTAGCAGCCATATTGCTAAAGCCAATCTAATTCGTATAGTAAACCTCTATACAAACAATGAACAAAATGCTGATACAACCATCATGAATAAGCAGGAGTTTAACAAAGCATGGCAGGATTGTGTTGCATGGTACAGAATACATATATTTACCAGAGGCAAGACCATTACAGACAATAATGGTAAGATTATAAAGGCAGGTTTTACAGACGAACAAATCAAAGAAGTCAAAGAACAAAAAAGGACGTCTAACCATAGCCGAGTCAATGCATTGCAGAGTTCGACATATGTCATATGGAGTTGCATTTGGGGCAAAATGGCAACTGCCGTTTTTAGGATGAATCTTTCTCCCATTAACGTTTCACCTGCTTATGGCCCTAACAACCTCCATAATTCACGTGCAAACTTAAGTTATAAAAACATTGTTAACAAAAAATAATTGATTTGGCAAATATTATTTCAGTTTGACATGTCCTGAATAAGTTTTTTTATTTTGAAGCGGAAATATGATTGGCATTCATGTTTGTTGTCGCAAATCTAAGGTATATTTGTCCTATCATTAATTTCTAATATTCAAATAAAACAAATTTATTTTAGGGAAAAAGTTTTAGGTAGGAGTTGCTGCAAGGTGTAAGTTTCTATGACCGGTTCATCATCTTTCATTGTTGCAACATGAATTTTCATATCCGCAGTTGCAAACTCACTAAGTGCCTGACGACAGGCTCCGCAAGGATAAGGCATTGATTTTGGGGCGAAGATCAGAATGTCAGAGAACTCTTTGTAACCTTCCGAAACTGCTTTAAAAATTGCGGTTCTTTCTGCACAATTGCTTAGTCCATATGAACTGTTCTCAATATTAACCCCATAAAATATTTTGCCGCAGCTTGTAAGAATTGCCGCAGAAACAGAAAAATTTGAGTAAGGAGAATAGCTGTAGCTAATCTTCTGTTTTGCAATTTTTAATAGTTTTGATGTTACTGTTTGCATAATACATTATTGTAAATTATTTATAAACCAAAATTTCAACAGCCAATCACCGCTTTGCGGGACTGGTAAGCCAGCTGTATATTTTCTTCATTTCATTACGAAATGCTCTGCCGAGAGCAGCCCAGCTACTAAAATGATAAACATGTTTATTCCAAATCCAAGCTCTCTGGTTTTGTTAGTACTAGCAAAGCTAGCTTCAGTCTATTTATTATAACCTTAGGCGTTGCCTAGAGCTAGTATAATTTGCCCTTTCAGGAATTAATCATTTTTTCATACAATTTTGACGGAACCTGTTGTGTAAGCCGATATTTCTATTCAATACTGAAAAAGTTCTTTTCAGAAGTTTTTGCTTCGTGTGGTACAACGACAAATGCTACGTTAAGTTTGTCCAGAGCTTCAACAACTTTCTCCTTTTCCAGGAGGATACATTTTTCTGATTCAATAACTATTGCAGATGCTTTACTTTTTTTAATAGCCTTAACAGTTTTCAAACCTATAACCGGGATATCAAAACGCATATCAATTCCTTCCCGGGCAACTTTGATAATCACAGAGTTTGCTCCGCCAATTGCACCGCCGCGTTTAATTGTACGGTCAGTTCCTTCAAATGCTTCTACAGCAAGTACAGTCAAATCTTTCACAACAACAGTCTGTCCGATGTTCAGTGCACTTATTTCTGCCGCAATCTTAAGTCCGAAATTAGCATCTTTCATTTCAGAGTTTGTTAAATACCGTTGGGAGAGAGTTCCGACTGTCGGCATATGGTCTTCCATAAACATTGAAGCAGGCATCAGTTCGATATCAATATCTTTAAGAATATCAGCAAGAGCACCGAAAACTGTATCAGGATTAATTGACGGCAGGCTTTTAATTAATTCTATTCCTTTTTGATCCATTCGCAGATTAAAAATATTTGTAGGTGTTATTTGTCCTGCCATAACCGCATGATGTAGATTCAGTTTTTTAACAATTTCAATTGTTTTTCCGACTTGACCTACAGAAACTCGGTAATATTCATCGCCATATTTTCTTAATTCCTTCTTCGTTTCACCTTTAAATGCAAGTATAACAAGTCGTTCAACACCATTTTTCTTGGCTGTCTGAGCAAGTTGGAGGGGGTAACTCCCCTTCCCTGCTATCAGAAGTAAAGATTTTATATTACTGTTATCAGACATTTTTAATACCCTTGTTATTCTTTGATGTTATCTGGTGATACCCCATCTTGAGGAGATTGGCCAATACACAAGAAATTGAGTTCCAACCAGATTTTCAAGAGGAACCGTTCCCCAGTATCTACTGTCAAAACTATTCATTGTGTTATCCCCCATGGCAACGTACTCGTTATCACCGGTAACAATCTTATCAGCAGAAGTATGAAGAATACCCTGTTGGTTTGGAGATATCAGCTGGTAGCCGGCATAAAGACCTTTTTGTGATTCTTCTCTGTTGATACCAAAACAATTTTCCACAGGTTGATTATTAATCATTAGATAAGGTGGTGTAATAGAAATTTCTTCATTAGGCAGCCCTACCATTCGTTTAATATAGAATATATTTTGTGCAAGTCCTTTAATACCAACAGTTTTAAACACCATAATCTGGTCTCTTTTGGGCTTTGAAAAATTCCATATCAGTTTGTTTACAAACACATGATCGCCTGTATATACATCACCTTCCCATAAGACTTCACCGGCATAGACATCTTTACCATTTTGGAGTTTGGCATCATTGGGAACATTAAATCTATGTCCTGCGACATCCCATAATAAATATCCAGGTTTTTTACTCTGTCCGACAACTTGCAGTTGACCCGGAATCTTAGCTTTTATGACTTTATGACTACTGCCTAGTACAGCCCATTTTAAAATTTTAATACCAGGAAGATCTAAAAATGATTTTTCTTTCTCAACAGAATGGATGCCGTAAAGGGTCGGCTGCATAGAACCTGTTGGAATTTTAAAGGGCTGAAAAAAGTAGGCTCTAAAAGCCATAGCAACAGATAGAGCAACAACGGCAACCTCAACAAATTCAAACATTGCATGGTTACGTTTGGGACGTTTTGAGGCAACCATTTCGGACAGTTGAAATATTTTTTCTGAAACTTCGTCCATATCTGTTTTTGCTTCTACCGGAATCATTAAGTCATTGATAGCAGTTTCAATTTCATCAACAGATTTCTGATCCATCAAATCTCTTCGCATATTAACTAGACTTTTTGCAGATTTGATTGTATCTTTTACTTCCTTACGAAGTTTTCGCCATTTAAAAAAATCTTTCATATTTTTGTTTTTCTGTTGTTTATTCTGTAATATATGTTTTACAATTTAAGGTGAAATTTTCACCCAGAGCTTGCCTTAGAGATGATGTCGTGGCAAATGCCGGATCTATTTCAACTGCATACTTGTAGGCACCATTTTCTTTTTCGAGTACGAAACCTTCTTTTTCAAGTCTTCTTGAAGTTTTTGCAACTATTGCATTTCTGACTGTTTGCGGCGAGTCATTACCTGTCGGATTTTTGAGAGCAGCAAATTCTTCGTTTCTATCGAAAGCAATATTAACAGATTTCTCAGCTTCAGGTAAAACATCAAATATAAATTTTTCAAGTTTATATGCATTTGGTTTTTCAGGCTCTATAGTTTCACCTTGGTCATTGCAAAAAGGAACTTTTTTGTGTGCAACATGAATAGGCATATCGATATCTGCTTCCTTAACCATAAAATCAAAAGAGAAAACATGAATTGCTACGCTTCCATATAACAGACACAACTTGCCGTCTTCCCGTCTCTCATTTTTTTGTTCATATGTTAATTCAGAGTATTCCAAAATGGCATTTTTGCCTGCAGGAGTAGTAATCACAACGCCCAGACCTTCGTCAGGATCACGTTTCTCACAAACTTTTACAGACATATCAGCATTATTGGCAATATGACAACCTAAAAATGCAGGATCACAAATGTTTACAAGAGGATTATCAACCTGGAAAAAGAAAAGAGTCTTGACTCCTCTTTTTCTCATATCTTCAAACATACCACGTTCTTTTAGAGCTCTCAAAAGACCTCCGTGACCATCCGGACTCATAAAAATATGATTTTTCTTATCCAATATGATTTTTCCATCTTTAGTCATCGCCGGCCATAGTCCTTGTGTAAAGAATTTTACACGTTCTTTTGAAAGTCCAAAATAATTATTTGCTTCAAAAAATTCAATTGTTTCCCCATTGTTAACAATACTTGTCATTATATAAAAAGGAATTTCTGTATTGTATTTTTTTTCAAATGCAAGGATTTTTCTTGAATGAATTTCGAATAGAGAGGCATCTGAAACAGGCCCCACAGGATAGCAGCCTTTTGGACCCTCATATCCAAGACGTGAACCCTGCCCACCGGCGACAAGAATGACACCGGCTTCACCGGCAACAATGCAGGACTCCCCTATCGGGATAAATTTTGCGTTATCTTCATCTGTAAGTTCCATAACAGGAGCCGGTTTTATTGATAAGTGATTCTCAATGCGGATATCTTCCTGTAAAACATCTTTCATTCTGTTTAAGTTTGAAAAATCAACTTCATCAAGTTGAGACAATAATTGTTCCTGCTCTGATAATGATAGTTCATCCCAGAATTTAAAAAGGTGGCTTTGGTTGTATTTTTCTAAGGTTTTTAATGCTTTATTATATTCCATTAATCAAACTCCATTTGTATTCAAAATTAATCTGAATAATACATAATCCATATAAAAATATCAAGAAATTACATTAATTTTCTAGTTGAACCTTTTGTTTATGATTGATTGTTCTGATTTACTTTGATATTATATGAAACAAAGTTAGGAGTATTATAATTTATGACAGTATTAAAATTAGATAAGATAAAATGTAATAAATGCAGCAAATGCATATTTGTATGCCCGTTAGGTATTTTCAAATCAGATAATTCATCTATACCTGCAATTGACGAAGAAAAGATTCAATCTTGTTTGGAGTGCGGTCATTGTGTTGCAATATGCGATGCAAATGCAATTTCTTTAAATGATTGTAACGTTGGTGAATGTATAGAGATTAAAAATAATGTCTCTTTTAATATACTGAGCAATATTATTCAGACCAGGCGCTCTATAAGAAATTATAACGATGAGATTATTCCGAAAGAAGATATAACAAAACTGATTCAGTTAACAAAATGGATGCCCACAGCCCGAAATAAATGTCCGGTTAACTGGACGGTAATACACAATCCGGCAAAAGTACACAAATTGTCCGAAATGGTTGTTCAGCTTTTTCAAGAGCATAATATGCTTCCTGAGATTGTAGCAGCATGGGATACTGGAGTTGATATTATAAATAGAGGTGCACCCCATTTAGTTCTTTGTCATACAAAAAGAGATGCAATGATGCCTGTTATTGACAGCACAATTGCAATGACTGCTTTTGATCTTGCTGCATCAGCAATGGATTTTGGAACATGCTGGGCAGGTTTTTTTATGATGGCAGTAAAAGATTCTCCTGATATTGCAAAAGAGTGTGGTGTTCCGGACGATGAAGATATACATGCGGCAATGATGCTTGGTGTTCCCAAATTTAACTATAAGAATATTCCCAATAGACCGGAATTAGAAATTCATTGGAAATAGAATAGTAGTTTGCTGATTAGTATAAAACGACTTATAATTTACTGGTTCTGTCAAAAATTTTATGAAAACCACTCCTCCCACCTCGCATGCGAGGTGACCTCCTCCCGCGGTGCGGGACTAGCGGAGATAGCCGGGGAGGAGCTGTTGGCATAACCAATAGATATAAGAATGCACTACACTGCTCCCCTTGCTAAGGGGAGCTGTCGAGCGTAGCGAGACTGAGGGGTGATAAA
>CAYTUX010000217.1:0-7162 GCA_964441455.1 uncultured Victivallales bacterium
CTTTCTTGTTTTATTAGTTTGGTTGCTTTAAAACCAGATTATATCATAGCATGTTTTTTTTGTCTTAAAATCTTTCGCAGTTGATATTACAATTAATAGGATTCAAAAAGCAGACAAATCAAGGTTGCTTTTTATTTATAGCTTTGCTATAATATAAAAAAATTAAGTGTAAGTGTGTATTAAATATTTAGGGGTGAATGTGAATGTTATAAAACATATTCCGGAAACCGCCTGCAACATTTTGAGATGTAGAGGCGATGTAATTCAATTTAAAATAAAAGTGGACGAACCTGTTCAGGATGGACGAGCATTCTTAAGAACAAATTTAGGTCATGCCGGACGGCAGAGACTGGAAGAAATTGCTCTGATTGAACAAAACAAACCCGTTGGTGCACTTGACTGGTTTGATGTCCCGATGACAAAAATTGATAATTATACCTTTTCTATTGATGTTCCCCTGCTTGAAACCGGTAATTTTGAAGGTAAAGCATATGTTATGACAGGCGAAGATAAATTAGTCTGGCCATGCGGAGAAAACATCAAAATCAAGGTTGAACCGGCTCACACGTACGCATCCAACAATATATATACAGCATTTGTCAGACAATTCAAAGACGAAATGCTTGAAGATGCCGAAAACAGGTTCAGCATAGTTTCTCGAGATATGGAAGATAACGGATATACAGTTATTCCGCCTGCCGGAACATTTCGAAATCTTAAAAAGAAAATTTCTGAAATTGTTGATATCTTAGGTTTCAGAATAATACAGCTTCTACCCATTCATCCGATTCCTACCACTTTTGGAAAGATGGGTTCATTTGGAAGTCCTTTTGCTGTATTAGATTACTTTAATGTTGATCCTTCATATGCTGAGTTTGACAAAAGAACAACACCTCTTGAACAATTTCTGGAGCTTGTTGACGAGATACATTCAAAGGGTGCAAGAATCTTTATGGATATACCAATTAACCATACAGGGTGGGCATCACAGCTTCAGGCAGAACATCCGGAGTGGTTTGAGAGAGATGGCAACAACAATTTTCAATCTCCCGGTGCATGGGGAACAACTTGGGAAGATCTTTCTGAACTTGAGTATAATCACAGGGGTGTATGGGAATATATGGCATCTGTTTTCTGTTTCTGGTGTGACAAGGGTGTGGATGGATTCAGGTGCGATGCAGGATATATGGTTCCCGGAGAGACATGGAAATATATTATTGCCAAAGTTAGACGAACTTATCCCGATACTGTATTTTTGTTGGAGAATCTTGGTGGACATAGATGGCTTATGGAAGATTTGCTCTCTGACTACGGAATGAACTGGGCTTACTCAGAAATTTTTCAACAATATAACAGAGATGAACTTGAGTATAGCATACCTGAAGACAGAATGATATCATTAACAAAGGGTGTAATAGTTAATTATGCAGAAACTCATGATAACAACAGGCTGGCAAGCGTATCGCATAAATATTCCAGATTAAGAGTTGCTCTTGCTGCATTGGTTTCATCAAATGGTGCTTACGGAATCACCAATGGTGTTGAATGGTTTGCAGATCAGAAATTAGAAGTACATGGAGCAACTTCTTTAAATTGGGGCAGTAAAGACAATCAGATTGATTTTATCAAAAGAATTAATGCAATTCTTCGAACAGACCCCACTTTCTTTAATAGAGCAAATGTTAAAGTGCTTCCACATCAAGGGGCAAACACATTGGTCATACTCAGAGAAAAAGATTCAATTGAAAATATAACATTATGTTTGTTCAATTTAGACACTGCCAGTTCATGTAATATATCATTCTCTTCTGATTGCTGTGGAAAAGCAACGCAGCTGTTTGACATGCTGTCTGACAAAACCATTAACATCGAAAATAATATGATTTCAGTTGAAGTTGCACCGGTAGAGTTTTTATGCCTTACTACTAACCCATCTGTTATCGAACAAATAAATCAAGCTGAAAACTTTAATGGCGCAAATTGTGAAGCTTCAACAATACAAATTCTTAAAACCATTGCCATGGAAGTACTGGAGTATCTCACCGGCAAGGTTTCTCTGTCTAACAAAACGCCAATGGTGCTCGCCTTTAAACTAAAAGAAAATCCTGCTCAATACTGCACTGAATGTGTCCATGGTTTTGATAATCCGGAGATTGCCAATTACAATACACCTGTTGAAGAGGTAAGCTGGCCGAAAGATGCATTTAGAATTCCTGTCATCGCCTGGAACCATTATGCATATATTACATGTGAAAATCGTTTTGCCTTAACAATGTACTCTGATGAACGTGACCCTCTTCTATTCAAGTCAACACAGCAGGCAGATGGAAAATGGTTTATCTTAATGCCAAATCCTGATCTTTCAAAAAAATATTCCAAAGAGGTCAAGATTGATGTGGTTCAATATGGTGAACATAAGATAAAGCGTAACAGCGGGGCTATATATTTTGCCGGAACAGGAGAAGAAATAAGTGTTCAGACAAGATACACAAGAGAAGAGGTGATTGCCGAAAACTGTTCTGCACTCTGCACAAATCAAAGAGGTGCAATGTCAATGGTGCGAGGTTCATGGGGCACTTTGCATAGTATTTATGATGCCATGCTTGCTGCAAACCTTGACCCGCAAGTACCTGTAGACAGACACATCATGCTCACACGTTGCAGGGCTTGGGCAATATACAGAGATTACTCAACTGAAATCAATATTGATTGCCTGAAAGAATTTTACAAAGATGATAAAAACAATGTGTTCTGGAATTTTGAAGTTCCGTTGGGAATGGGCAAATTTGTGGATCTGACAATATCTTTTGGAATGTGCGATAACTACAATGGAATTTTTATGTTTGTTCAACGTAATGAAGATTCTAAGAAAGATTACTTAATTGACAGCAAAAAGGAAATACAGTTTGTATTGAGACCTGATATCGAGAACAGAACAAATCATGAGATTACCAAATTCTATTCATCAGGAATCGAGAACAGCTGGCCTTATGCAATACATGAAATTGAAAATGGATTTATATTCTCTCCAAGTCATGGATATCATTTAAGGATGCAAAGCACAACACCATTTCATATTGAACATGAGTGGTTGTATATGGTAAACCGACCTTTTGAAGAAACAAGAGGACTTGAGGCAAATTCAGACCTGTTCAGCCCTGGGTACTTTAAATCTGATCTGTTGTCCAATACTACAATCAAATTAACTGCAGCGGTTATTACTGATAGTGAAGACAATTTTGATGATAAACTTATAAAAAGAGGTGACTCTGCGGTTGATAAAAAGACAAATAAATTTGAAAACTTTGAGCTGTTTGAAGATGCAATGATTAAAGATTTTGTTGTCAAGCGTGATGACTGTAAAACTGTTATTGCCGGTTATCCATGGTTTCTTGATTGGGGACGGGATACTCTTATATGTCTAAGAGGCATGATTGCAAGAAATATGCTTGATGACAGCAAGACAATACTTGTGCAGTTCGCAAGATTTGAAAAAGGTGGAACGCTGCCTAACATGATCAGGGGGAACGATGACTCAAACAGGGACACTTCTGATGCTCCTTTATGGTACTGTGTGGCTTGCTCAGACCTTTGTAAAAAAGAGAATACATTTGATTTTCTTAATACGGAGTGCGGTAACGGAAGAAAGATTTCTGATACGATAATATCAATTGTTGAAGGATATATAAAAGGCACAAAAAACAAAATTAAGATGGATGATGGAACAGGACTGATATTCAGTCCTTCTCACTATACATGGATGGATACAAATTACCCGGCCGGTACACCTCGAGAAGGTTATCCAATTGAGATTCAGGCACTTTGGTTTGGGGCACTGAAATTTGCTGGCGAAATTTCTCATGACATTAAATACTCTCAACTTGCTGTAAAAGTTCAAGAGAGTATTGAACATTACTATATTCTTGAAGAAGGATATCTTGCTGACTGTCTGAACGCCAGACAAGGACAGAAACCCGGAGAGGCACAGGTTGATGATGCGTTAAGACCAAATCAGTTGTTGGCAATAACTCTTGGAGCAGTAAAAGACAAACAGTTGGCAAAAGAAATACTACATGCCTGTTCAATGCTGATTGCACCCGGAACAATAAGAAGTCTTGCCAAAAAAACAGTAAAAACACCTCTAAGCATATACGAAAACGGCAACCTTCTTAATGATCCATATAATCCATATTGGGGACATTATGAAGGAGATGAGGATACAAGAAGAAAACCGGCATATCACAACGGCACATGTTGGGGATGGGTATTTCCTCTATATCCGGAAGCTTTATATCTTACATATGGAGAAGAAGCCAGACAGTCTGCTCTGTCAATTTTGAGTAGTGTGGAAGTCAAGCTTAATACAGATTGTATTTGCCAATTGGCTGAAGTTGCCGACGGAGATGCACCTCACACTGTTCGCGGATGCCCTGCACAGGCATGGAGTGTAACAGAGCTCGCACGCGTCCGCTCGATGCTCAAGTAAAGTCAATCGTGCAGCTTTTGAGGTAACGCAACGATCTTCGTTGCAGAGGTGGACAGCGGGGACGTATTAGCTCCTCCCCGGCTAGCTCCGCTAGTCCCGCACTGCGGGAGGAGGTGTCCGATGAACGAGGACGGAGGGGTATTTCTCCCGTTTTCCAAACTAACGTTAGACTGCAGCTCGGGAGGGTCGCCCAGCTATTAACTTTACATTGGAATTTGATATAGAATTGTTTTTCTGATCTGTTAGTAGCTGGGCCGCCGACCAATTCGAACAGCCGGCTTGCCGGTCCCGGAAGGCGGGAAGAATCGTCGCATTAAAACAAATGCTGAATAAAAAAGCAGGAACAACGTCTGTAGGGTCGGGGTGCTTCATCCCGCCTAAATACTAATTATGAACATACTTGAACAACTGAATAAGCCAGGAACAATAATCTGCAAATTGCCCGACAGCAATGAATTTGGCCTGTTCTGCAATCCTGAAAAAATCATTCAGGTTGAAAATCCAAATGACATACTCAATTCAATCCGGCAGATTCAAACCGCAGTTGACAAAAATAAATTCATTGCCGGATTCATCTCATACGAAGCATCAATAGTTTTTGATAGTGCATTCAAATGCAAAAAACTTAAAGACTTCCCGTATTTATACTTTGGAATTTATGATGATTTTATATCTTTGGACAAACTGGAAGGTGAAGAATTTTCTATATCGGAGGATTTCTTTAAACCGGAAATATCCGAAGATGAATACAATCTTAAAATCAACAAAATACTTGAACACATAAAAAATGGTGACATTTATCAGGCAAATTTTACAATCAGACTATTTGGAAAAGCAATTTATTCCCCGGAGAAACTATTTTTATCTTTAGCAAACAGTCATCCTGTACCATATGCATCATTCATAAACATGGGGAAAACAAAGATTGTATCAATCTCGCCGGAACTTTTTATTGAGCAGAATGATAACAGCATAATATCATTTCCAATGAAGGGAACAATAAAACGTAAACCAATATTTCAGCAGGATCTTGATCAGGCAGAAAAACTGTCAAAAAGCAGAAAAGATCAGGCAGAAAACATAATGATTGTGGACATGGTAAGAAATGATTTTGGCAGAATTTGTCAGCCGGGCTCCATATATGTTGATCCCCTATTCCATGTGGACACATACACAACACTGCATCAGATGATCAGCAAAGTTCATGGAAAAATCAGAGAAAACACCAATCTTGAAAACATACTTAAAGCAACGTTTCCCGCTGCATCAATTACCGGTGCACCAAAAATCAGGGCAATGGAAATTATTAATGATCTGGAAAACTCACCCCGAAAAGTATATACAGGCTCTGTTGGGTGCATACTGCCAAACAAAAAAATGTGTTTTAATGTGGCAATCCGAACATTAATATGTGAGGAAAACAGAACAGAACTAAGCGTCGGCAGCGGCATTGTTGCCGATTCACAACAAAAATCTGAATGGAAAGAGTGCCTTCTTAAAAGCAATTTTGCGTCGCATCAAAACATAAAGTTCAATCTCATTGAAACAATGCTTTACAGACAAAACGAATTTATTGAGCTTGAATCTCACATGAATAGAGCAAAACAGTCAACAGCCTATTTCCATCGAAATTGGTCTGATGACAAATGCAACAAAGCTGTCAATGATACTAAAAAACAACTTGAAAAAGAAAACTGCAGACTTGCACGAGTCAGATTTGAAATATCAGAAAGTGATATTGATGTATCCATAACAGAATTACAGAATGAAGGATGGAAAAAAAACATTAAAGTCCTGATTTCAAAAGATAAAGTCGATTCAAAAAATGTTTTTCTATACCACAAGACAACTCAAAGAGAATTTTATAACAAAGCGTTCAAAGATGCCGTAAGTCAGGGCTATGATGAAGTGATATTTACAAATGAAAAAGGGTTTGTTACGGAAGGATGTATCTCAAATGTGTTTATTCTATCTGATGGAAAGTGGAAAACGCCAAAATTGTCTTGTGGACTCCTACCGGGAATTTGGCGAGCCAAAATGATAAAAGAGCTGAATGCCCAAGAGATAAACATTACCCTGCAGGAACTTGAAAACGCAGAAAAAATCATGCTCTGCAACTCCGTCCGAGGTACCACCAGAGGTCAGTTGAAAATTAAAAATTTTTCTTAACCGCATAGAACGCAAAGGAAATGTCCTACCCTCTTATCTCGCGGACATATCAACTCCGTCAGCCATTTACATGCCCTGAAAGGGCATTTCATAGGTAGCCTAGGGTAAGCGATCCAGCTGCTGCCTGACAAATATAATTTGTCAGGCAGCAGCTGGAGAGCACAACCCTAGGAATTATAAAAGAACGAAGTTCTTTCCTGCCCACGGAGTGCAAACGGTCTAACTATCTAACTTTCTAAACATCTAACTGGATTCCAAATGGCTTTCCAAATCTCAAACTTAAAAACAATACAACCGAAAAATTAAGGTATTTCCTTAGATTTCTGGTTGAGGGTACAAACATGTATCTCAACCAATAAAATTAGGGTTTGAATTTTTGTTTTATCATTTTTTGGGTGATAAAGTTAAATTTTAAAGGCGGGGTGAAGCACCCCGACCCTACAGAAAATATTTGCAATCAACCATTTAGCTTTGATTGCAGTATCCTAAACTGTAGGGTCGGGGTCC
>CAYTUX010000218.1:0-21211 GCA_964441455.1 uncultured Victivallales bacterium
CACGTTCAAAA
Source organism: uncultured Victivallales bacterium (assembly GCA_964441455.1). Taxonomy (GTDB): domain Bacteria; phylum Verrucomicrobiota; class Kiritimatiellia; order JAQICX01; family JAQICX01; genus JAQICX01. The sequence continues at coordinate 12 of CAYTUX010000218.1, forward strand.
AACGAGCCGATAACTAAACAACTCTGTTCATTTAGTTCCGCCAACAGAGCATTACGGCGGTTAAGTAATTTTTTATAATTTTTCATACCGCATTGTATCACTATTAATAGTGATATGCAAGACTAAAAAAAAAAGAAATTGATTAATATTATGAATTAATATAAAATGCATATATTAATAGGGCGATGCACTGGGCTGGTATAATTTGCCCTTTCAGGGCGTTTTATACAGGGGGGATAAGACTAAATAGTATGTATCCCATTAATTTAAAACAAAATAGAGCTTTTAAGAGTGCTAAAATTTTGACAGAACCTGATTAACATATAGGAAATATAAAATGAAAAATATAACGTTAAATACTTTTGTATCTAATCTAAAACTCGATGCGAAAGAAATAAATATATTACATCAAATAAGTGTGTTTAAAGTTTATGAATTTTTGTTGGTAAATAATTTATCCAAAGAATTAGCAAATTTAAATGCCAGTCTCTCTATAACGGCGAATCTCCTTGAATATCAAAACACCACACTTAAATTAATTGAGACAAACTCTCAACCTACAATTATTTCTGATAAACATTTTAAAATGTGGAATTATATCTTAAACAGGTTTAGTGGAAATACAAAAAGTTATTTAAAAACAATGTCAATAAATTCTTTAGCCGACTTTGTGTCTTTTGATTTTGAAAGCTCTTTAGCTACTCAAAAGTTTGCAAAAGATTCTTTTCAGGAAATAATGTTAATTCAAGACAAACTTAAAAGAATTAATCTTGTTTTTGAAAAAACGCAAGTAGAAACTGATAATGAATTATCAGAAGAACAATTTAAATCAAATTACAATATGGTAAGAAAGAAACTTAGTAAGAAAAAATATATTTCAGGTCAATTAAAAATTCAAACGCACAATGAAGACAAAGCAATCAACACAAGCAGCAACCTTGAATATAGCAGCAACCTTAAATATAAAAGTCTTACAAACTTTCCTCTTTGGACTGGAATACCAAGTTTGAATAAAGATATTCCTGCAAAATTTAAGCCGGACTTTAATGTATACGAAGGTGTGTGGGATCACCGATCTATAAATGCGTTAAAATCCCTTAAGTTAAATACTATAAGAGAAGTTTTGTTAACTCTTCCGGAATCCCTGCTGGAATTGCCTACAGTTGGTCCCAGAACTTTAAACAAATTGCGTAAGGAGATTAATAACTTTATAGTATATCAACCTATTGAAGCTGAAAATCTGGATTTTGGTAACTCTTTCTCAGATTTCATATCTATGCTTTGTAAAAAAAGAGATATTTCAGAAAAACATACGAATATTATTTCAGATTTTTTATGCGGTAATAATAAAAAATCTTTTACATATGCAGACCTCGGGGCTAAATATAGCTGCTCCCGCGAACGAATTCGACAAATTATGACGATTATAGTTGACCAAATAAAATTATCCTACAATGTAAAAGAATACATCAAACGCTTTAACACAGTTTTACTGGAAGAAATAAATGTAGCTGGCGGTATAATTGATTTTGACGAACTTAGTTCTAGAATCGCCTCTAAAATGAATTGGAATGCTTCTCTAAAAGGATATATGTTAGGGCAATATTTTAAGATTTTTCCTCTTGATAATGGGGAAGAGGTGGTTGATGATACTATATGTATTAAGTCTCCATATAGAGAAAATGAAGAGATTGCTTGTAAATTGCAGGAACTTGTTGAATCAACAAAAAAAGTATCATTTAATTACCTAATAGAAACTTTAAACTCATTCTCAAAATCGCTTCATGTCAATGAAAATTTTAGTTGTATAGAAATTAATTTTTCGAAAGCTTTCATAATTGAATACGCCCCAAAACTAAAGTTCAAATATGATATTAGCAATGTATATGGGCTGAGATTATGGAGACTCAAAAATGGGGGATTACATAAAAAAGTTGAAGCTATTCTTTTTTCTACATTAAAACCAATGAATCCTCGAGAAGTTTGTGATGTATTAAAGAAAGAGCTAAACAAAGAGTATGACGAAAATACAATTCATAAATCATTAATCTCTGCACCAGGATGTGTATTATGGGGACACAATGAATTTGCTCATAGTTCTCTTGCCAATTGCTCTGATGATACCTTAGATACAATATCATCTATACTCTCAGAAAAACTTACAAAAGTTCCATTTGTATCACTTAAAATCATATATGATGAGTTCGCTGATATATTTGAAAAGGAAAAAATTCCTAACAAATATGCTCTTGGTTCTGTTATAAGTTTAAAATTGCCAAAGTATTACATAGAACGATGTCGTTACGTATACAATAAAAAACCTAAAGATTCTACATCAATTGAAAATATTATTGAAAAATGGGTTCTTTCGGCTGCTAAACCTGTTAAACGTTGTGATTTAAAGAATTATTTGGATTCAAAAATAGTAATAACAAAAGAATTAATGTCACTGTATATAGGTAATATTCGTGCTGTTATATCAAATGCTTCAGGTGATTTGATTCACATAGATAATATAAATCTAAAAAAAGATAATATTCTGGAGTTACAAGAATATATATCCAAAGAATTAAAATTGTATGATCAAATAGGGGTTTATAAGGTTTTTGATGAATATCAGAATTATTTAGCTCAGTATCAAATATCAGATTCCAAAATGCTTTATGGAGTTTTAAAAAATTATTGTTCCGATAAATTTAGCTTTCCAAGCTTTCCGAATATCAGCAGTGTTAAAAGAAAAAAAGCGATGAAATTAAACAAAATCCTATCAAAATTTATTTTGGAAAGAGGAACTATTGTTTTAAAAACTGATTGTGATGAATATTTTAAGCAAATGGGATACATAAATCTTCAGATAAAATCACGAATAACTAGAGAACCTTCCATATTCGATTATACTATAGATAGCGTTGTTCATAAAAATACAATTAATTGGACTGAAAGCAAAGTGACAAATTTATTGAAGTTGCTGACTAATGAATATTCCGAAGCTGTCTCGTCCGGTGCGTTATTCGGTGACTTAGAAAAATTCTTTGTCAAATATAAAAAACATTTGCCAATTCTTGATAATAATATAATGTGGACGGAAAGATTGCTTCGTTCGATTATTTATCACATGCCGGAAGTTTTAATTTTAGGTAATGCAAAACGAGCATATATTATTAAAAAAATTTCAGCCAATAATTTTCTTAGTTTAGAAGACTTGGTATACTATGTAGTAAAAAATTATTTTGATGGAAAATGCAGTAAAGAAGTTTTGAATAATTGGATGAGGGATAATGGTATTGTGCGTCACATCATAACACCAAAAATGTTTTCAACTTATAAAAAACTAATCGTAAACGAAAATGAAATACATATGGAATAAATAATCCAGCTTATTATCATTATTTCATCATTATATGTAATAATTAATACTTTTTTTATATTTATACTTTGTCGCATAATATATATTATGTAAAATTAAGTATACGCATTATGTAATGTTTAAAGGGTTTTGCCCCATTTGTCATTCTCATGGTAATATTCTTCTTACAATCCGTTTAATAAAGCATTTCAGAATTTTTACAAAGTCTCTAATCTCTTTTTTGATTCTTCCACAACTTGTTCATGCAGACTTTGCATGTGAGAATCCATTGTCACAACAACTTCAAAGTTTTCAATTTCAAATTGCCATACAGCCTCGGCGGAACCAAATTCTTGAAGAAAATATACTTCCGGAACTTTTCTGATGCAGGATGCAATTAATGAAGCTGCTCCTCCGATAGCCTGAAGATAAACAGCACCAAAATCATGACAAGCCTTTAATGTGGATTCTTTCATTCCACCTTTGCCGATAATGCAGCGAATTCCTGTTCTTTGAACTACATCTGCCATATAAGGCTCTTCTCTAATCGAGGTTGTAGGTCCGGCTGCCCGAACAAGCCACTCTCCATTTTTTTGTATCATAACCGGACCACAGTGATAAATTGCAGAATTTTTAAGGTTGATAGGAACATTGTTGCCCTCAGAGACATACTTATGAAACTTATCTCGTCCTGTATATATAGTTCCTGACAGAGAGACAATGTCCCCTACTTTTAACTGCCTTATTTTATCTTCATTAATAGGTGTTGTTAATTCATATCTCATTTTATTTTCTTGTTTATTGCCATTTCGCTACGCTGCATTGCTTTAAACACACGACCATAGGGAGTGAGGCTGGAGTATACGACAGCAGTGAAGCGTAGCGTAATGTCCTACTTTAAAGCCTCTTACCCTGCGGTCGTTTGATCGTTTATTTTCCAGCACTTTTCTAAAATATTTATTTCCAATGTCTTACAAAACAAAAAATCAACTGTCAACTGTTCCCGTTTTTTTAAGCAATTCGATGAAATCGAACAGGGATTTTTAATAATGCTTTCAAAAACAATTTGTATTTAATCATCTTCTCTTTTTTCTTTTAATAATCTGCGTTAATCTGCGAAGAACCGACCACCGGAAGATAGGCTGGAGCCTGCGACAGCAATGAGTGCAGCGAATGGCCTATCTGCGGATGACTTCTTTTGGTTGCCTGCCTGTCGGCAGACAGGCGGCTATGCCGCCATATGTAAGGTACTACTTCCCAATATTTTCCATGGAACATAAATTTTCGCATTTGATAACGAGTTCCCCACGTCTGCAAGCCCAGCACATCATGGAAATTGTTACAAAATAACTGGCCGGAAGCCTTGATGTTTCACCTATTTTTAATCCTAAAAGTGTTGTTTTACCTGACAGACCCATAGGTCCGATACCAAGCTGGTTGACTTCTGTAAATACTTTGTTTTCAAGCTCTTTCAACAGTGAATTGGTGGAAACATCATTTAGATCTCTAAGAAACTGTTTTTTTGAACAGATATACCCGGATCCCCTATCTCCTCCAATACACACTCCAAATATCGAAGGCGAACACCCCATTCCTTGAGCTTTAAATGCCGCATCGAGTATGCATTTTCGTACACCATCAAGATCTCTGCCAGCACCTAATGTGCTGTCCGGCAGACTATACTGAGTTGAAACATTTTCACATCCCCCACCCTTCATAATCAGTTTTATGCTCATATCACTGCGACAAGAAAAGGTTGTATCTATGTAAGGTGCTCCAACAGAAACGTTTGTAGCAACTGATTTGCCGGAAACTGACTCAATAGTGTTCTGTCGCAGATAACCATCTTTTGTTGCCTTAATAACAGCCTTTTCAATTGCATCTTTAATTGGTAAAACTGCTGTTCCATCAGGTAAATCAAGGAAGAAAAGTAAAGTTCCTGTATCTTGACATAATGGGGTTTCATTTTTGCGGGAAAGTTCTATATTTTTCAAAATACCATTCATTGCCCAACTTGCTGGGGAACCTGCCTCTTCATTAGATAATGCTTCAATAAGAGCATTTTCAATATCTTGAGGAAGATCAGTAGAACACCTCTTTATTAAATTGTATATCTCGTCTTCTAACATTTTATTTTATCAGACCAGCCTGGACTACATTTTTTTATTTGTGACTCATGACGCACGACGCAAGATTCATGAATTCCGGAGTAAACCATTTACTATTTACTATAAACTATCGACAACTTACTTGCGGTCACGCGTGTTGTTTTATCTTGCCCCAACGCAGTTGGCTTAGATGTAAATTTCAAGGGAAAGGTCAACTGAAGGAGCGGAATGAGTTAAGCAACCTAAAGATACAGCATCAACTCCGCTCTGAGCAACTTCATAAACATTTTCAAGTGTAATTCCGCCCGATGCCTCAAGAAGACTGATTCCATCATTAATCTTAACACATTCAGCCATCATTTCAGCTGACATGTTATCCAACAAAATCCATTCAGGCTTAGCCTTCAATGCACTCTTTAATTCTTCAAAGGTTTCAACTTCAACTTCAACCGCAATACCAGGAAACTTCTTTCTTGCTTCATAAACAGCCAGATCAAGCTGGTCGGCATTCTCTTTACTCCAGAGCTTTCTATGATTATCTTTAATGATAACTCTGTCATAAAGTCCCATTCGGTGGTTGGTTCCACCTCCGCATAATACCGCATATTTTTCAAAAATTCTCAAAGCAGGAGTTGTCTTTCGAGTATCAAGAATCATTACATCATCTTTTTTGATTACTCTTTTAAATTCTCTGGCCATCGATGCCATACCGGACATTCTCTGCATAAAATTCAGTGCCGTTCTTTCGCCGGTCAAGATTGTGCTTGCTGAACCAAAAATCTTCATAACAATATTATCAATCTCAGCTTCATAACCGTCAGGAAGAACAACCTCAATATTAATATCTGAATCAATAGATCTAAAAACCTCTTTTGCGATATCAACTCCGGAGACAACACATGGCTCTTTTGCCAGAATAACTGCCGAAGCTGTTGCATCCTCGGGAACTAATGAAAGAGTTGTCGTGTCCCCTACTATGCTCAAATCTTCTTCAAGTGCCAGTTCGATTATATGTTTTGCAGCTTTGTCTTTAGCTATATTTGGTAAGTTCACGAGTTATTCCTATCCATTAAAAATTATAAATTTACGCATTAAGTAGTTTATGGCTAAAGAAGTAAATAGATTTGCAATAAATGCATATGTTGTACGTATTCCAAATTTCTTGATTAACCATCCCATTAAAAATGTACCAAGGGCAATACTAACTCCTGAAACCGCATAAAACATTACTATTTCAATATACCATGGATATTTACCGGCATTAAAAACCCATAAAATATTCAGAATATAACAGACTAAATTAGAGATAAAAAAAGCAATCCAGTTGTTCTTCATAGAGTTTTTAGCTCTCAGAAGATCATCTTCCTCTTCCATCTGAATCTTAAAAATTTTAACAAACCAATCATCATTTTGAAGTGCAGGAAAAAGCTTCCACCCGGCAAGATGAAAGACAACAATATGCACAGCTGTGGCAATACCTCCAACTATAGCATATTTAAGAAACTGCACCAATGGACTGCTCTCCACCGAAAAAAACTGTAATATAAAATCTTTCATATAATCTAGTTAGACAGTCAGTCAGTCAGACAGTTAGCTGTCAAACATCATTTGGGTCTTAATTCCTATCTCTTAATTCTTAATTTAATTAAATGGTGCACCCGGCGGGGGTCGAACCCACAATCTTCGGCTTCGGAGGCCAACATTCTATCCATTGAACTACGGGTGCATTATAAATTTCAAACGGTAAACTTTTAGCTGTTGCTTCGCAACCTATCTAATAAGTACCACAGAAGGCATACATACATTTGCCTTTCTAACAGTCTAACTGTACTTTAGTTTATCTTTTCAAATTCCTTCATAAAATCTACAAGCTTATCAACACCCTCTTCAGGGAATGCATTATAAATTGAAGCTCTTAAACCACCAACACTTCTGTGACCTTTTAAGCCCCACATATTAAGTTTAACGCTCTCTTCAAAAAACTTTGCTTCAAGCTCTGCTGTTGGCAGATTAAATGTCACATTCATATCTGAACGACAGCTCTTATCCGCACAACCTCTATAAAAATCTGTTGCATCAATAACATCATAAAGCTTTTTGGCTTTTCTCACATTTTTCTCAAACAGCTTCTCTTTACCTATTTTTTTAATCCAACGAGTAACCAAACACATCATGTAAATACTAAATGATGGAGGAGTATTGTATAGTGAATTTTTAGAAGCATGTGTCTTATATTGGAACATTGTAGGATTAGTTCTTACAACTTTTTCAACTAAATCATCTCGAATAATAACTAATGCACACCCTGCAGGTCCGAGATTCTTTTGTGCACCTGCATATATCAGCCCGAAATCCGCAACATTAATCTCTCTGGAAAGAATGTCAGATGACATATCTGCAATAAGCGGTGTATCACATTTCGGAAATTCTTTCCATTGAGCACCTGAAATAGTTTCATTTGATGTAATATGAAGATACTCTGCACCATCAGTATATTCTAGCAAATCAACTGCCGGTATAACTGCCGGAGCACTCTTTTCTGTATCAGCAATAACATTGACATTACCAAAAAGCTTTGCTTCTTTAACAGCTTTCGATGCCCATGAACCGGTGTTCACATAGTCAGCTGTCTGATCCTGTCCAAGAAGATTCATTGGAATCATTGCAAACTGTGTGCTTGCTCCTCCTTGTATAAACAGAACTGAATAACCTTCAGGAATGCACATCAGCTCTTTATAATTAGCTATTGCTTCTTCATGTATTGCATCATACTCCTTGCCTCTATGACTACATTCCATAATAGACATTCCTGAATTCTCATAATCACACAAGCTGGCTTGTGCTTCTTCTAAAACTTCCAGCGGCAATGTTGATGGTCCGGCATAAAAATTGTATGAACGTGTCATTTTCTTTCCTTAAACTTTCATTGGTTTTGTCAAAAGTTTACACTCTTAACAGCCTTATTTTGTTTTAAATCAATGGGATAAAGACTGTTTTTGTCTTATCCCCACAGTGTTTCTTTCATTTCGGTCATTGGGGACGATGACCCTCCCTATTAAAGCTTCAATCTAACATTAATCTGCAAGGTTCACACGGGAGGGATGCCGTCCCCGGCGTCCGTATTAGAAAATTTTTAATTTTCTTGTTTTTCATATCTTTAATAAAAGTTTTGACAGTACCCTTTCATTATTTCGGCAAATTAATGTGGCCTCTAAACCAAATAAAAACCACGTCTGTAAATAAAGTGATATATTATAGTGTATCGCAGCAACTTTTCCAAGTAAAAAAGATTTCATCTGCTAATGTTTCTAAATCTTTCTCTGCATTCAACCAATGTATGTGTGCCCCATTTCGCTCCATACGTCTAAACCACTTCTGCTGCTTCTTGGCAAACTGCCTGATTGCAATATAAAGATTTTCTGTCATTTCATCCAAAGAGATTGTTCCTCTCAAGTAATTAAGAATAAATCGATATTCAAGTCCGTAGTTATATAACATCTCTTCAGGCACACCCCTATCCATCAAATCTTGAACCTCTTCAACCATGCCCTCTTCAAGTCTTTGCTGCAGCCTATCCTTTATTCTTTTATGCAATAAAGACTTTTCAATCTGCATGCAGAAAAGCAAAGAATCTATTTCAGGAAATTCATTAGTTCTGCCATGCTTAAACATATCAATTTCCAATGCTCTGATCATACGTTCTCTGACAATGGTATCTGTTGTATTATGCGCATCTCTTATATTGACAAGCATATCCACAAGTTCAGAATCTGTTTTATCTTTAATACTCTCTCTGAACTCTTCATTCTCCGGAACTTCAATTAAATCATAACCATTAACAACTGACTCAATATAAAGTCCTGTTCCTCCGCATAAAACTGGTAACTTACCGGCTGCTTTTATTTGATAATATACTTTCAAAAACTCCTGCTGGTACTCAAAAAGATTAAATTCATAACCTGCATCAGCAATATCAATCAAATGATACTTAATTGGCTTGTCCGGTATTGAATATTCTTCAATATCCTTGCCTGTTCCAATATCCATCCCTCGGTATACCTGTCTGGAATCAGCACTAATTATCTCTCCATCAAGGCGACCGGCAACATGAACAGCAAGTTTTGTCTTACCCGTAGCTGTAGGCCCCATAATGCATAAAAGCTCTTTCATAATATTCTTCAACATTTTGTAATTACATTATATTGCTATGTAATGCAATTATTAACCAATCCTTTGTCAATACTGACCGGTACAATTTCATAATCATCATGGCAATATAATAATATATCTGCTTTGCTTTTTGCCTGCAAACCAAAACGATGATAATCAATAAGATTGCTTTGAACAAAAGTTCTGATAACTTTTACATGCGAAGAACCGCGTTCTGCAACATCCCGTCGAAAACGTGTTCTAAGTTGAGTTGAAAACGCAGCTTCAATAAAAACAATAAAATCAGCATAATGATATAATTCTATATATGTGGAAATCTCTCCATCTATCAAATTATACTTTGCGGGAATATAAGGCGTGTATCCATCAATCTCTCCGCTAATAGAATTATATATAGGCCTTTCAAAACTTCTGCCATCCTTAATTGCTTCAAAATGTTCATGAAGCAAATCAAAACGGTTTGCCTTAGGATGACTTCCGAGCAGCTTGCGCTTTGATCGCTCAAGCCTTGTCGTCTTGTAATCATCTAAAAAAAGAATATTGGCATCTTCAAGAATATCAGCAACCTTTTTTGTTAAGGTTGATTTGCCTACGCCACCTGTGCCTCCAAAGGAAACTATTATTGGACTTTTTGAATCTTTAAAATTGTTTTCTATTAAGTGGACAAGTAAATCAACTGCACTTTTTTTCAATGTTTTTGGTATATTAACTCTGTTTTTAATCATAATTCCTACTATATTGTTTTTTCAAAGGTCTGCCACAGCCGACAAATATTCTCCGCAGGGTTTGATAGCTGAAACAAGCGTAAAACTCTCGAAATATGTTGGTTGGACATTCGCCCGCTGTAGCCGCTTCAAGCAGGGAGCGGACTTTTCTATGTGTCCTACATTTCTACATGGTGAATTATTTTCTTTTTAACTTTATATATAATATAGCAAATGAGTCCTCGTTCTCACAAAGTAATCTCAACCAGAAAAACAGGGATACTCAAAATTCAAATAATATCTTTAAATTTTCCTGTTCAATTTATTCAAAATATATTATAAACAGTTTTAAATTATTTTTAAATAAAAAAGAGACAACATGAAGTTAATTTATACAATTCCTGCTCTAAATGAAGAGGATTGGATTTTTCAGACAATTGAATCAATATTGAAGGCAGATGACAAATCACATATCTTGATATGCGTTAATAATCCTGATTGCTGGCATAATGATTGCCATTTGAAGAATGAACAGTTCAAAAACAATCAGAGAACACTCAAAAGAATTGAAGAACTTAAAAATCCAAACATAATTACCTTTGACAAGTCATCCAAAGGTCTAGGCTGGAAATCTTCAAAATGTGGCGTTGGTCATGCAAGAAACTACCTGATGTCAAAAGCATGTGAAATGTTTGAAGACAATGATATCATTGTGAGTATGGATGCCGATACCAAAATTTCAGCAGATTATCCGGATGGACTAAGAGAGTTCTTTACCAGCCACAAAGGCAAAGTTGCCCTATCAGCATGTTACTATCACAAGATAGACGGACTCTCTCCAGAAGATATAAGAGCAATTCTACGATATGAAATATATCTAAGAATCTTTGTAACCAATATGCTGAGAATAAAATCGCCATACGCATTTACAGCACTTGGTTCCGCTATGGCTCTAACTGTTAAATTTTACAAGATCAGCGGTGGTGTGCCTAAACGAAACTGTACTGAAGACTTCTACTTTCTACAACGACTTGCGAAATATGGAAAAGTATATAACTACTGTAGAGGCATGGTATACCCGGCAGCTCGACACTCAACTCGGGTTCCATTTGGTACCGGCTCAAGTGTTGCGTCAGGAGCAGAAAAAATAAGCGAATCATATCCGATTTTCAGCTATAAATTATTTGATAATGTGAAAACGGCAATTGACCTTTTTGACGAACTTTATGAAAAGGATGTGAGCTCAACTGTGTTCAACTTTCTTGAACAACAATTGAACTCGGATAACATGTGGCAGAGCCTAAGAGAAAACTTTAAAACTAAAGATCGCTTTATTCATGCCTGCCATGAAAGACTTGATGGATTAAGAACATTTCAATATTTAAGACAGACTTCAATTACGAACCAAAGCAATGATGAACAGAATCTTGTTGAATTCCTTCAACGGTTCAAAGATAATCTAATCGACTCATCATTCAACCAGGATATTGAACAGATATGCTCAATAGAAAATCTTTCTCTACTTACCTGCGACATTAATATCCTCATTAAACTTCGCCAAATCCTCTTTCACACCGAAATGAAACTACGCCAAATATAAGAAATTTTAATTTAACAAAAGATTATTAATTTTGCAAGAGTAATTTTTTTTAGGTATGTCCTAATTATTGCCCTTAAAAGAGGCTGCTGCAGCTTACACAAAACTATCTTATGAAATATTAACAGGGAATTTATGACCCAAAAGAACAAACTGTATTTAATTTTTTCAAAAAAAAACGTCGCTTTAAAAGCGACGTTTTTCTGAGTAGTAATTATGCTCCTGCAACAGCAACTTTTGTGACATTGAACATAAAAACAAGTACAAAGATAGCAACTGTTTCAACAACACCGATAGCCATTAAGTAGTTTCCGAAACCTTTACCGGTTTCAGCCAGTGCAACAGAACATCCGGCACCGGCTTTACCCTGCATGTATGCAGATGTACCCATTGCAATACCACCGAGAACACCAGCAGCGATTAATGCCGGAAATTGTTGTCCGTTACTTGTAGCTTTTATAATATTATTGCATAGAATCATACCGTAGATTGTCTGTGACAGAGGTGCTCCGATAAAAGCAACCAACATGAAAGGTGCTGCTTTGTTTTGCGCATAACACTTTTTCCATGCTCCAACAGCCGCCATAGCTGCAACACCTGTTCCTGCTGCAGAACCAATAGCAGCCAATGCAAGAGCTCCGGCTGATCCGATTTTTCCTAATGATGTAATTAACATTGCGTCCATTTTATTATCTCCTATATTTTTTAATTATGTGTTTTCAATTATTTCTTTTTCTTTGTTTTCATTAAAAGGTGCATACTCATGCCCTTTCCACTCGACACCTATGTGCCCTGAAAATTCTAATGTATTCAATCTTATTCCGTGTACCAGAATGCCCATTCCTGCCAAAATAATATTTAGTGCATGACCTGCAAAAAGTATTAGAGCGGCAATTAACCCGATTATCACTTTAGGAAGTGTTCCTTCAAATGCATTAATTGCCATCTCATTGAAAGCAACTGCAATTGCCAGTGAAGCTGTACCAACTGCATATAGACGAACATATGAGACTATATCCACAAAGTTATTAATGACAGTCAATGGCATAATCACAAACCCCGGCCAATCTTCTTTTAGACGTTTTTTTGTTGTCATAAAGATAATAGCAAGAGCCAATGATGGTGCTGCAACAAATGGAATCCACCAGCCCGGCATGGCATTAGCTTCATTTAACACAACTAACCGTGCTGCCAGATACATCGTCCATGTCATGCCGATCCACCCTATATCTGCTAAAAAAACTGTGCTGTTCAAAGTTCTGCAGATTTTCCAGAGGTGTGCAACTGTAAGATGAACAGCTCCAATCAGGAAACATAGTTTCATCATATTGTTATCATCCATCAACCAGTTAATTTGCAGTTCTTTCAAGAAATGCGGCATAATTGCAGGTTGAATACCGAAAAAGTTACAAGTTATTGTACCCCATAAAATTGTTGTAATATCCATAATAAGCAGCAGCCCTAGCGTTTCAGGTTGTGCCTTCTTAAGTTTCTTTGCCAACAACAATGTAATTATAAGGAAAACAAGTCCGTACCCGGCATCTCCGACAATTATCCCCACAAATACACTGAAAAAGCATAAGAAAACTGAACTGAAATCAATCTCATCATAACCGGGCAAAATACCAATTGCATTGAAAACAGTCTTCATCGGTTTTACCCATGCAGGAGTTCTTAATAGAGAAGGAACATTATCTTCCTCTGTAACATCATCCACAACAAGTCCCCATCCACAACGTTTTGAAGCTTTTTCCAGTGGTGCAACTTCATCATCAGGAACATATCCCTGAAGATATGTAACAGTTTCCGATTCTCCCATTCCATCGCGAACTAAAAGTAGATTCTCCTGGGTACTAAGTTCCTTGTAATGTTTTTCTAAAATTGGAATTGCCGGTTTCAGACTTGCAATATCTGAATCAATTTCACTTATAGATTTAGCACAACGGTCAATCTCTTTTTTTATTTCTGACAATCTTAATGCAGGTATTTCAACCGGTTGTATATCTTCAATCTTTAAATCTTTATCTTCGCTAACTAATGCGTAATATAAATTATGCTTTGTTGATGAAATTAAAAATGCATTTACATCTTCAGGAAATTCCGGAACACTTGATGAGCTGAATGAATATAATTTTGTATATAATCCTTTATCTGATAATTTGTCCAGCAGAGAAACATCAAAATTACCAAACGGCAGAATATCCTGAGCCTGTTTTTCAAACTCGGTTAATTCTTTCTGCAGTTCCGTTTTTTGTTCAAAAAGCCTGTTATACTTTTCAATAACTTCGTGAGCCGATATATCAACTGTCACTTTATGTTTGAGTTTAACATCTTTAAGAATATTGACAAGCGAGATACACTCATCTTTTTCCATATTAATTGCATCGAGTTCATCACTTGTTGGAACCTGAACATTCTCCACGTGCACAACGCCAAGTTTTCTTAAATCCTTTAGCGTTTTCTCTTTCTCTGCTTTTAAAGTAAGCAAAGTAATTTTTTTCATTGTAACAATCATAATTTATGCAACCTGTTCTTCTTCCATTTTTCTTGCTTTCACGGAGCGATCTTTTGCAAGCTTAGATCTTGCAACGCTGGAAGTCTGTTCATCTCCAAGGAAGATGTTGATAACTCGGATATTTTCTTTACATTCAGGAATCTTAACTTTTTCAAATAGATTTACTCTCTGTGATGTAACCCTCAGTTCATAAGTAACACGTTCAATCTGAATTTCAAGAATTTCACGTTTTGCCTTAAGTCCCATTAGCTCTTCAAAAAGTTCCATTGCATCATCAACCCAAGTTGGAGATGTAAAAAGATCCGGAAGGCTCTTTTCCACATCAACTGACTCATATATCGGAATTGGAACACCAGCAATATTTCCCTCAGAAGAATTGACAGCTTTCAAAGAAACATAATCTTCAACAGGAAATGGTTCCGAAGTAATTTTCACCCACTCCTGTATATTTTTCATAATTTCTTTTTCTCTCGCTCTTGTCTTCTCGACTTCACTCTCAATCCTTTGAATTTCAGCCTGTAACTGCTGTTTCTTAAGCATCAACATAGGTAAAAAACGTTGAAAAAGCTTGAGTTCTTCCCGCTGTTTTTTTAACTCATTTTTAGTATGTTTAATCTTTGCCATAGCAATTGCACCTTATTTTTTCGGCCAGAATTTATCAATTAGTTTTGAACTTATACCTGTCTCAACTTCTTCAAAACAGTTGGCTAAAATCTGCCATCCCAAATTTAAAGCTTCTTCAAGAGGAATATTAACCTCCAATGACATCATCTCTTTCTCAAAACGCTCACCATATTTGAGCAGCTTTTCATCCCATTCACTCATTCTGAAGCCCATTGACTGTTTTTCAGTTGTCTCTTTGTAATTGGCATAAAGCTGAATCATTGTATCCATAATTACCCGATGATCTTCCCTCGTCTCACCATTCACCTGCTGTTTAAGTCGACTTAAAGAGCCAAATGGTTCAATTCTGCCGCCTTTTAAATAAAACTGACCTTCTGTAATATATCCGGTATTATCCGGTACCGGATGGGTCACATCATCTCCAGGCATGGTTGTTGCTGCTAAGATTGTAATAGAACCGGCTTCTGCAAAATCAACAGCTTTTTCATATCTTGAAGCAAGCTGACTGTATAAATCACCCGGATAACCTCGGTTTGAGGGAATCTGCTCCATTGTAATAGCAATTTCTTTCAATGAGTCTGCAAAATTTGTCATATCAGTCAACAGCACCAATACCCTTTTGCCTTCAAGGGCAAACTTTTCTGCTACAGCAAGAGCCACATCAGGAACAAGCAGGCATTCTACAACCGGATCTGAAGCAGTATGAACAAACATAACTGTTCTTGATAGAGCACCACTCTCTTCAAGAGTATCTCTAAACTCTAAATAATCATCAAATTTCAATCCCATCCCGCCAAGAATAATGACATCCACTTCCGCCTGCAAAGCAATACGTGAAAGTAACTCATTGTATGGCTCACCGGCAATTGAAAAAACCGGCAGTTTTTGAGATTCAACAAGAGTATTGAAAACATCAATCATTGGAATACCGGTTCGAACCATGTTCTTTGGAATAATACGATTTGCAGGATTAACAGAAGGTCCTCCAATAGAAATCATGTTATCTTCCAAAACGGGTCCGTTATCTCTTGGTTCTCCGGTACCTGTAAAAATTCGTCCTAATAAAGCATCAGAAAAAGGAATTTCCATAGATCTTCCCATGAAACGAACTTTTGCGTCTGTAGCAATACCTGTTGCACCTGCAAAAACCTGCAGTGATACTAAATCTTTATCGAGTTTAATAACCTGTGCCAAAGATGTCCCAAGACGTGATGAAACTTTTGCCAATTCATTATACTTAACACCGGCAGCCTTAACTGTAATAACATTACCGGCAATATTCTCTACTTTGTGATATACTTTATGCATTATTTTGCCTCCACTTCGCTGACCATCTCTTTTATCTTGTTGCCTAGCGACTTAAATTCTTCTGAATCAAAAGGTGTAAAGTTCCAATCTTTTGTCGTTTGTGTCAACTTGTGAAAAAACTTTCTTGCATCAGCTTTGTCTTTGAACTTAAGTGAATTTTGTAAAATATCACTTATTATATTAAAAACAAAAATCTGCCGGTCGGCAGAAGTTGCAGAATCAACATCATTAAAAGCATTCTGCTGCAGGAAAACAGCATCAATGTATTCTGATTTAAGATAAACAACAAAGTCATCAATAGAAGTTCCCTCTTCTCCAACCACTTTCATCATCTGATTGATTTCACTTCCTTGATGAAGCAAATCTCTTGCTCGCCCAACATGATCACCTGGAACAATACTCTCATACTTACTCCAACTGTCAAGCGGATCAACAGCAGGATAACGTCTGGCATCTGATCTTGCTCTGGACAAACCAAGAAATGCACCAACCACTTTCAAAGTTGCCTGTGTGACAGGTTCATCAAAATTACCTCCTGCCGGACTCACGGTCCCTCCAACGGTAACTGAACCAACTGAATCATCTTTCAACTTGACGATTCCGCCTCGCTCATAAAAACCGGCAATTAAAGATTCGAGATAGGCAGGAAAAGCTTCTTCACCCGGAATTTCTTCAAGACGTCCGGATCGCTCTCTAAGAGCCTGTGCCCAACGAGATGTTGAATCAGCAATAAGCAGTACATTTAATCCCATTTGCCTGTAATATTCAGCAATAGTAATTGCAGTATAAACTGATGATTCACGAGCAGCAACCGGCATAGAACTTGTATTACAAATAATAACTGTTCTCTCCATCAATGATTTATCTGATGTGGGGTCTGTCAACTCGGGAAATTCTCTAAGTGTCTCCACAACTTCACCGGCTCTTTCTCCACAAGCCGCAACAATCACAATATCAACTTTTGCATATCTGCTCATCTGCTGCTGTAAAACTGTCTTGCCGGCACCAAATGGTCCTGGAATACAAAAAGTTCCGCCAAGAGCAACCGGGAAAAATGTATCAATAATACGAGTTTGCGTAACCAATGGTTCTTTTGGACGCATTCTTTCTGAATATGCTTTAATAGGTATTTTCACCGGCCAAGTCTGCATAAGCTTAATATCAATCTCTGCCCCACCCTTCTCAGGCTTAATCTTTGCAACTACATGATCAACTGTATATGTGCCGGCATTTTTAATCTCGGTTACTTCGTATTTACCTGTTAGGGCAAATGGAACCATAATTCTATGATCAAAAACTCCTTCAGGAACAATCCCCACTGTTTCACCGGCTGTCAAAATATCACCAACTTCAACCTTAGGAGTAAACTCCCAATCCAATTTTCTGTCAAGAGCATCAAGATAAACGCCTCTTTCCAGAAATGGAAGTTCAGCCTGCGTTGCAAGACGCGGCAAGGGATTCTGCAAACCATCAAAAATCTGAGTCAATAACCCCGGTCCAAGCTCTACAGATAACATATTTCCTGTAAATTCAACTTCATTACCAATTGTCAACCCTTCTGTACTTTCAAACACCTGCATATCTGCAACACTGCCTCTAATTCTTACCACTTCACTCATAAGCTTTAAGTCACCTAAAACAGCGTAGCCAACCTCATTCAAAGATACTGCATCATCAACATGAACTGTGATAAGGTTACTGTTAACACCTATAATTTTCCCTGTTACGCTCATAATTCTCTTTCTATATTATATTCTAAAATTATTCTTTCGCAGTTGAATCATCAACTTTTGCTTCTGAAACTATTTTCTGAACTCTTTCAGATCCTTCTTCTGTATCCAATTTAGACCAACGTTCTAAAATTTTAAGCTGCAAAGCATATGCAAATATAGCATTACTGTCAAATAAATCAGTGCCTCCAAAACTCTCCAGCTGTTCCCAGC
Source organism: uncultured Victivallales bacterium (assembly GCA_964441455.1). GTDB lineage: Bacteria > Verrucomicrobiota > Kiritimatiellia > JAQICX01 > JAQICX01 > JAQICX01. Next base: position 18,327 of record CAYTUX010000218.1, read on the forward strand.
GAAAGTTGTCAAGGGTCTTTTCTCTTTCCAATGGATTTGGTTTGCTGTAAGCATCATTAACCGCTTTAACAACAGAGTAATCACTGCCATCCTGCTCTCTTAAAAACTGATCAGGGTCACACTTTCTGACAGTTGCCCGATGCTTGACAATTGTATTTCTCAACTCTATTTCAAAATCATTCCACTGCTTTAAAAATGAATTATTAATATTTGACGTATCTCTATCAACACCACTGATAAGTGCCCGTACAACTTCGGCATCTTTTGGTGAAAGATTTTCATCACAGAGTTCAACAAAATCTTCAACGTCAAAAGGTAAACCTTCTGAAAAAGATAGCCTAGGTAATGATGCTGCAAAAAAATAGTATTTCATTTTGTCCCTATCAATCAGTTGAAAAATTATTATTTAATACTTTTAACAATCTCAGCAATTTGTGGTCTTAATAACTCAGCCATAGCTTCAGTTATTGATTCGTTCGTAAAATCATGATTAACTTTTCCATTATCAACAGAAACTGTAAACCCGGAAATAACAGAATCATCCGATTCAATCTTTAAACCTTTTTTCAACTGTTCGCCATAACTTGAAATAAAGTATTTTTCAATCTCATCTTTTAGTTCAGGTTTAACAAAAACAGTAACATCAGAGCTTTCATCACCTTTGTAGTAAGCCTCAACAACTTTTGAAAGAATAGTCTCTAAAGATTCAGATTTATTCATAGTGTCAGAAATAACCTTGTTAACAAAGTTCTCAATGGATTCGTTTATGGTATCTGTTAAAGAGAGAACAACATCACGTGCTGACTGCTCCAATGCATTTTTACCACGCGTGGCAAAGTTTTCTCCCTCTGCTTCAGCCTTCTTAATTATATCAGAAGCTTTATGTTCTGCTTCATCAACAATACCGGCTGCCTTCTGCTTTGCCTGTTCAATAATTTCATCTGCTCTTGCTTCAGCTTTCTCAACGCCTTCAGATTGAATTTTCTCCAATAAACTTTGTAGTTGTTCTGCCATAAGTATCTCTCTTTCTTTATTTAGTGGTTGATCAATGGCTTGTTACCTAAATACTCTTAAAATCTAAAAAAATTAAGTTTGTAATATATAATAAAACAGTACAAATTACAATAATAAAAATTCTGTTATTTTCATTCGGGATATTTCTCCGGTTGACTCTTTTGTTGCAGTTTAGTTTTGGAAAGCCATAGCCACTCACTTCGGGGCTTGCCCCCTGTGCCGTTACAAGAGAGGTCACCTCGTGTCTTGCCCCCGCGGAGCCATGATTGGAAGCAAAAATCCTGAAAATAAACAACGGCTTCGCCATTCCTTAATTCCGCTGACAGCATGTCATCCCTGACGCACCCCATTAACCGCAAAATGCTCCTCCCCTGCTTACCATCAAACCGAAGTTTGTTCCTTCCTACCCACGGAGTGAAACTTAACACTTAGCTGACCCTTGTCACTTAGCTCTTACCACTAAAAACTTTTTCCGGAGGTCACTTCGCTTGCGAGGACGGAGGGGTACTTACTTTTTTTCTGCCCTTCTCGGTTTTCATCGGTGCCTATCGGTGCTAACATCTTCCTCTTCCCCCCTCATTCATCATTGGATGTTGAACGTTCGATGTTCGACGTTCTCACCTCAGTAGCTAGGTGGTATTCCATCCCTCTTTCATCCTTCCTTATCTTCCTTTTTCCTTACCCTTCCTATTCTGCCCCGGCGGAATCTTCGTTTTCTCCCTCCCCAAAGCATACGTCCCATCCGTCCCATTTCTTCCTCACCTTCCTCATCTTCCTCATCATTCCCTTCTCCCTCTCCATTCACCTCACCTCTCAGACCCAAAGTGCTCCTCCCCTGTTTACCATAAAACCAAGCGTTTGCTCCTTCCTGCCCACGGAGTGAAACTTAACACTTAACTGACCCTTGTCACTTAGCTCTTACCACTAAAAACTTTTTCCGGAGGTGTCCGAGCTTGCGAGGACGGAGGGGTACTTACTTTTTCTCTGCCCTTCTCGGTTTTCATCGTTGTCCATCGGTATTTATGCTTAATCTTATAATATATTCAAACTTGACAAAAAAATTATTAATTTTACAAGTATTATTTTGTTTTGCCCAGTCCTTAATAATACATAATGGGCATTCATTTAAAAATCCAAACCTATCCATCTACTTTTCAAATCGCTGGATGTAAATCCCCCTTTTTCCGTATAGGTTTAACTTGATAATTTTAGTCGGTTTAATTTGGTCGGTAATATATAGCCATAAAGGAACGCAGAGATTCTCAAAGAATGAGCTTCGCTCTAGCAATTTTCACCATGAAGGGCTTGAAGTTATTGAAGATGACTACGCCAATTTTAAACATCCCATATTCTTCATGGTTCTTATAAGCTTCATGGTGTATTATTCTGCATATCTTATCTCCGCAATAGAGTCAACACTCGGTATGAGCCGATGGCTAATCTTTGCTCAGCAAGCATAAAAATGAGCTTCGCTCAACCCGTATTTTTCCATTTTCACTTTTAACTTCTAACTTTCATCTACATTTTTCCTTGATGTACTCCGTTTAATGTTGGCGGCACCCCAAAAAGGATATTTAATAAAAAAATAAATATAAGACAGGCATCTTTAAAGATTTTACTTGCAAAATTTCATAAAAGTGATGTATATTAAGAGTAACTTTAAATGAAAGGGATATATTATGCCATTACCTAGGGTTAAATTGCCTGGTAAAAGTATCTATCATACTTTCTGTAGGTGTACCGATAGAAGAGCATGGATGGATACTGATTACAAGAAGGAGAAGTTTCGACAGATCATGAGAAAAGTCGAACAGTATAGCGGATGCAAAGTCCTAAGCTATGCGATTATGGACAACCATTACCATATTCTT
>CAYTUX010000219.1:0-17773 GCA_964441455.1 uncultured Victivallales bacterium
GCTATTAACTTTACACTGGAGTTTTATATAGGATTGTTTTTCTGATCTGTTAGTAGCTGGGCCGCCGACCGAAAAGGGTATTCAACCAGAAAAACAGGGTTTATATATTTAAGATTGAAAATATTATTGCAAACAATCAATATTTATATTACACTTAGAAATAAATGTATAGTAATTTTTATTAAGAGGAACGAACAATGAGAGAAAAAACACTTGGCGGATGGTTAGTACATGTTATGAGAGAGGCGGATGGAGCCTTATCTCTGGAAGAATCCCTTCATGTTATTATGGATAGTATGAAAGAATACTTTCCTGCACAAAGTGTTGCAATTCTTTTGATTGATGATGACACAAAAGAGCTGCGAATCAAAATATCCAGACAAATCAGCTACACATTTGTCAAAAAGTTTCATAAAGATGGTCCATCTCCAAAAGCTGAACAAGTAGTTCTGGAACAAGAACCAATGCTTTTTAATAATATTGATCCACACTCAGATATTTATACAGAAATCAAACTTGAACACGATTTCGGATCGGCAGTTATGGCTCCAATAGTAATGAATCAGCGAGGTATTGGCTATGTTTTCTGCGATAGAGCAGCAGGAGAAACCTTTGATGAGCATGACCTCCTACACCTTCAGGTTCTGGGTTACCTAATAGGTAATATGATTGATAAATTTGAACTAATTAAAACCAGTAAAAAACTTTCCACTATTGATGACGCAAGCGGTGCTCTTCAATATAAAGCATTTATACCAAATTTCACAACAGAACTTCAACGTGCAATAAGCCATGATTATGAAGTTTCTCTTGCTCTGATATCAATTGCCGCATTCAGAAAATATGTGGAAATGTATGGAATTGACGAAGCTCATGAACTTCTGGAAGAAGTTGCCGATTTAATAAAACAGGAGATCCGTGACATGGACATTCTTGCCCGATTTGGAGCTGACGAATTCATTCTATGTTTATCCGGAACCACAGAAAATGAAGCAGCAGAACGATTGGAAAATATTTTTAAATTAATAAGAGCCAAAGCTGTAGGTAAGGGAGAGGGTGAAATACTTGTTGCAATAGGAGCAATACAGCTTGCAGATGAAAAACATCAGAAACTCAGAGTTCAGGATATTCTTGCACAACTTGGGAAAGCCCTTGTACATGCAAAATCGTCTATTGGAGAAATAAAAATAGAAAGAATCCCGGATGATTTTTCCGGACGCTTCTAAAAAAATATAAACAAAGAGTTTTTTAATACATGCGTAAAACAAAAAATTTAGACTTGCTGGTTTCATTGCCTGCGTCATCTGTAAAAAGTTTTGAAAAATTGGCACCAAGCCTAGTAAAAGAGTGCTTTGTTGCCTCTGATCCGGTTGGCACTCAACTTGGCTCCGGAGGTGGTACAGCATATCTGCTTATTGAAGCCTGGAAAAATCAATCTCCAAAACTCTCATTCTCTGAATGGCTTAACAATTCCAACAAACTTATGATTCACGGAAGTGGACAAAGCAGAAGACTGCCGGCATATGCAACTCCCGGAAAATCACTTGCACCCCTACCAATCATGAACGGATTTTCAGGTCAGACACCCGGACAAACTCTTCTGGACTTTCAAAAAAACATATACAGCCGTTTCTACATGAATGCATCAAATAACTTTGTTCTGATGATTGCATGCGGTGATGTTATGGTTATATCAGAAAATCATCTGCCAATTATTCCTGATGCCGATATCGCAATTTTCGGGATGCCTACAACTCCTGAAGAGGCTTCAAATCATGGAGCAATATTCTGTCCAATATCTAATAAACAAAATGTTGATTTCTTTCTGCAAAAGCCGGATGTGGAAAAAACACGTAAGCTTCAACAAACCCACTTGTGCTATCTTGACACCGGGATATGGCTGTTCTCTGAAAAAGCCGTAAAAGCTCTTCTTAACAAATGCGGATTACAAAATGCTGAAAGTCTGACTTCAAAACCCCCCGATATGTTTGACATATATTCTGAGATGGGAACATGTCTGGGTACAAATCCTGAAAACATAGACAGAGAACTCAATGAATTAAATACGGCAATCGTGCCAATGCAGAACACAACATTTCTTCATTTTGGCACAAACCAAAGCCTGATTTCATCAACACTTTGGTTGACACAATATGGTTTGTCCAGAACAGATCTGTCTGACAACAATCAAAACAATTTCAGAGTAATTCAATACTCTAAAATAGAAAAGAAGTTATCATCACAGAACAAGCAACTGTGGATAGACAATTCATCAATAAATACCAATTGGACATTAAACAGTAATCATGTAATCACATCAATTCCTGAAAACAAATGGAGTATATCTCTTAAACCCGGAATATGTCTGGACTGTTCATACGTATCTGAAAAATCTTTTGCTCTCAGATTTTATGGCTTTAATGATATTTTTAAAGGGAGTTTAAACGATGACACCACAAAATTCTGCTCTATTATTTTCAACAAATGGCTTGAAAATCACAAACTTACTTTTGAAGATTTAAAACTAGATAAATACGACGATATACAAAATGCAGAGCTTTTCCCAATCATGCAGATATCTGACTTTTCTAACATTACAAAATCTGAATATATCAATTGGTTAATAAATCCATCACCTGAACAAAATGAACGATTTAAAGAAATATATATAAAATCGGAGCGATATTCGGCAACTGATCTGCTATATAAATCAGATCTTGATCTTTTTGCAGAACAGAGAGCTGTGAACAAAAAGCTTTATATTAATAGTATAATCAACGACGAACACTTCAACAGAACTCTATCAAGATTTGACTTAAAACAACTTGGGGTTATGCTTGATGATTCTCAAACAGAATTAATAAAAAAAACAGCTGATACTGAAGATTTTTCAGTCATTCATCACAACATGCTTCTCTCAAATTTAAAACAGGAAGACAGCAGAAAATATCAGGCAAAAGCTTTTGATCAACTCCGGGAAATGATAATTGACAATTCCAAGCAAACACTTTCACAACCTATTAGAAACGTCAAAGAAGATCAACTGGTCTGGGGAAGAAGTCCGATAAGGCTTGATCTTGCAGGTGGATGGAGCGACACACCACCCTACTGTATTGAATACGGCGGCAAAGTGGTCAATGTTGCTGTCGATCTCAATGGGCAAAGCCCTATACAGGTGTTCTGTAAACTTTCTAAGAAACCAACAATCACGATTCGAAGTGTCGATTTAGGTTTAGAAACAAAAGTCAAAACATATGATGAAATAAAAACTTACAATGCAAAAGTAGGGTGTGGTTTTGGAATTGTTAAAGCTGCTTTAGCACTTGCCGGATTTGAACCCAAATTTCATGTTTCAAATGGATACAAAACCTTAAAAGAGCAGTTGACTTCCGAACTTGGAGGCGGACTAGAGATTACCACAGTATGTGCAATTCCAAAAGGGTCCGGATTGGGAACAAGCAGCGTTCTATCTGCAACAATATTAGGAACACTATCCGAAATATGTGGTTTGCATTGGGATGAAACAGATATTATCTCCAAAGTAAGTACACTTGAACAGATGCTCACAACCGGTGGTGGTTGGCAGGATCAGATTGGAGGCCTATATAGTTCAATAAAACTTATCGAAACAATTCCCGGGCTTGAACAGAAACCAATCATAAAATGGTTGCCTGAAAACTTGTTTTCAGAACAGTATGCAAACCATACTATCCTTCTTTACTACACAGGTATAACAAGAATTGCAAAAAATATTCTTAGCGAAATTGTCAAAAACATATTTCTAAATTCTACAGAACATATAAGTATTATGAAAGAGATACAGAATAATGCAGTATTTACAGCTGATGCAATTCAAAGAAATGACTGGGAATCAATTGTTGAAGGCATAAGACGAAGTTGGATACTCAATCAGAGGCTTGACGCCGGCACAAACACATCCGAGATACAAACAATAATTGACCGGATCTCAAAATATACATCTGCATACAAACTCCTTGGTGCCGGTGGAGGTGGTTATATGATGATATTTGCAAAAAACTTAGAATCCGGGGTCAAAATCAAACAAATATTGAATGAAAATCCTCCAAACAGACTTGCAAGATTTGTCGACATATCACTTTCAAAAACTGGCTTTCAAGCTACAACAAGTTAAAAAGTATTACCAAAATCAAACAGGACTTACTGATTAATGAGATATGATCTTTGGGAAATATATCCAGAGATGACCACCCCTGTCATTTTCACAAAGGTAAATTTCTCCATCTTTTCCAGTAGTCATTTTTGAAAATTCAAACCCATAACGCTTTGCACCCATAGCAGTTGCAATTGCACCTAATGATTCAGACTTACCACTTCTGATATCTAAACGAAAGAAAACTCCAATCTCTGATCCACACACTCCATAAACACGTTGATCAGGCAGAACAGCCATGCACTGAATTTTCGGCAATATTGCTTTACCTGTTTTCTTAAGGAAGTTTATCGCAGGATTAAAGGTGAAAAGTTCACCAGAACTGTTTGCAAATAATATTTTTTTATCAACAATACAAAATCCCCATGAGTTATTATCAACATCAGCGGTAACAACTGTTTTACGAACAGACCTGTTTTTGAGATCTAACTCAAAGAATATTCCTTTTTCATCAATGAAATAAGCAAAGAAATCGTTGATTTTTGCAAATTTGAGAATTGCTGCTTTACCTAAATTTCTTTTTTGCAAATACCTGTTCTCTCCTGATTTTATTGTTACATCAATAATACCTTTATCACTCAAACAGATCAAATGTCTACCATCCTTAGAAATAAGTGCATCCTCAACTCTGACATTTTCCAATTTGGCAATTTCAGGAAATGAAAAACTGAAAAAGAATGGTTCCTGAATAATGTCTCCGGCCAGAAAAACCTGATGAAGGTAAATACTCGCACCATCTTTAGTATTGGCGGCAAAAATAATCTCCTCCATAAATTTTCTTCTTTTTAAAAGCGTATCATAGTGGAGAAGTATCGGGATATCAATAGCATCTTCAACAACTCCCATATCAAATATGCCGGCACAGCTTCCTTTGGCTGCTCCAGCAAAAACATGACACTTGCTCCCTCCTGTTGTTCCAAAAAACTTATCACCTGAAGTTGTCTCGGTGAATGCATTTAAATAACTTTCATCGCGAGGAATTGGATAAGACTCTCCATCAATAACTAATGACATTGCATAGAAACGCCCTTCTGTTACAAATCTTTGATAAACTGCAGATTTTTTCTTATTTGTCATATTAGCCCCAATATCTTAAATACTCGTTGTTTTTATTAATAATATCTTTATTATTGTTTTCAACCCGATAAAAACCAGAAGGTTTTGCCAATACTTTCCCGAAGTAGAGATTGCCCTGAATATCTCTGGCTCCTCTTGATACATAACGATTAGGTCCTTTTCCTCCAATCAGAGAACATACCTCCTCATGCTTAAGAGTAATAGGATTCATTCTGCAGAGAATCGCTGATGAATTAAAATTTTCTATGTTAAAATCTTTTAAAATAGTTTTCTTAATATCCCATTCTGATTTAACATAGTAAAGATATCCATCACTACCAAAAACCAGCCCGCCGACATGATCCACGTTTACACTAATAGGAAAATGAGTATCCGAAGCTTGCGTCAAAGGTCCAAGATCTTCAATACGCCCAAATTTATTTTCATCAGGCCAAAACCTTATTAAGTGAGGACGTGCTTTCCATGGAATTGCGTATATCGCATTTTGAAAAGGGTCTTTTACTGCATCATAAAGAACGCCGTGCCAATTGCTTTGACAATTTTCATGGGGATATAATAAAGGACATTCTTCAAGTTTCTGCTTTTCGATATCGTATCGTATCAATTGCCCGTTATCAGCAAAAGTATAAGCCATTCCGTTATTTCCTAAGAATATACACTGTGAATTAACTGATCCTATGCGTCCCATGTCCTTAAGCTCTTTAGTTCTAAGATTATAAACAACAAAATGGTCTCTCGGATAAGTAAGAGCAAAAAGTAACTGTCGTTCCTGATCCAGACATAGACAACGACATCCCTCTTTAGGAATAAACAGATCGACATCTGTTATTTTATCTTTTTTTGTGTCGTAAGCAGCCAGGTATGAACCGCGGAAAGCTCTGTTCGGGTCATGCCATGCAGCCCAAGGGTTGTAAGATGATTCACCTTTTGGTGGTCCACTTAAATGAGTTGCACAATACAATAGATCACTTGCAGGATCCGGGACAAAACTATAGTGAATTTTGCATTGCGTTGCTCGTCCGCTATCTCTTAAATCTCCAGTAACTTCATCCATATCGAACAGGTAATCAAGCCCTTTAGTTTTCTCATTATAACGAACAACAGTTACTGATTCGCCTCCTGTATGTTCAATGCAGCAAGCTAAATATATTCGACCATCCGGACCAGTCTGAACACTCCAGCAGGAATCAGAAATAGGTCTTTCATCAAACTGATAGTAATCAACTTTATAATCTTTGTATTCCTTTGTCATAACCAAACGATATCCTTATTCTTTTCTTATTGATTATTTTCTTTTGGAGAAAAATAACCTTCAAGCATTCTCCCCAAAATCTGTTTTCCCTGATCATTGGCATGATATATGTCTCGGTGGAACCACATATACGGCTTTCCCGAAGCTCCGATGTATTGATGCCATGGCGTATACATATCCAAGTATTCGACCTTCATCTCCTTGCACATCTCTTCCATTTCCTGATAGAAAGGACTAAGCTTCAACAATTCTTTCGAAGGTACTTGTTGTGGCAGAGCCTGATCAGGGTTGTTTTTGTCCCACTTACGAACATCACTGGATACAGGACCACTAATAACCATGATCTCACACCCAATATGCTCCCGTGCCTTCTCGATGACAATGCGCATATACTTCAGATGTTTTACGTTATATCCATTGGAGATACCACCGATTATCAGTAGATCCGGATTAGGATCTTTTACATAACTTTTGAAATTTTCGTCTTGATAATAATACCTACAACCAGTGCTGTTGCGAGCAGAACATATCAGTTGAATTTTTGCCTTGGGATAAAGACGAGATAGCAGGGCATCCCAGTTCGAATTGTTTGTATCGTTGATAATAGAATCCCCCAGCATGACAATGCGAAGTACTTTACCTTTTTTTAAGGCTTCCATAGTTTTTGGAAGATATTTCCACCGATTGGTTAGAGCATTGAAATCCAATGGAGGAAGTGTCGCATATAATCTATCTTGATGGGAAGCCGCCTCCTCAATACTAATCGTCCAGAGAGAGAGATCCTTGACGCTTACCGGCTTCTTATTTATAAAATTGATCGTAATAGTTTTGGTATCAGTTCTGGCTCGGAAAATGACATCATTCTGAACCCATTCCGCACTCTTATCAACCGTGCCATAATTATCATCAACAGCAAATTTATCATTACTATCATAGTAGAAAATAGCATAATAACCTTTGGCCTCAGCTTTGGATTGAAATTGAAGCCGATAAAATCCAAAAGGACGATCTGGCAGAGAAATTTTAGGGCTAGTCCACATTTCTCCATTTTCTTTATTCAATCCTTCTGATTTAATATAGGCCTTTTTCCCTTTCCACTTTGATGGTTTGTAGACCCAGCCGGCTTTCGCAGAATCAGAGGAAAAATCAAAACTGTAAATAACTTTTTTAGCAGCTGGTTTGACGACAAAAAAAATTAAAATTCCTAACAAAAAAAACATTAGTAAAAAAACTGACATAAATCTTATCATCTATTATTTCCCCATTTTTTGTTTTTTTGAAGACTCGTGCAACATGCCAAAAACATCTTCCTCTTCAATGCCAACCAGTAGTTCTTTATAGTCCCAGTCAAGGAAACACCCGGAGGTCCCTTGAGTTTCTCTCGGCAACCGGTATAAAAAAGCAGACTTTCAGCCTTCTCTCTCCAATCACCGATCTAACCATCAGTCACAATGTTATCAAGGTGATTACTGAATTACCATGAATTTCATACTGGGCTAATCAAATTAAACAACTCCATGGTTTTGTAAGCAACACGATTTTAACAAAAAGATATTGAATAAAACAATATACCCATAATAATTTATGAAAAAACCTTTAAACATTTTTCAGTTCTTTGATTTCATCTCGTAGAGTTGCCGCACGTTCAAACTCGAGGGCTTCTGCTGCTTCAAGCATCTCTTTTTTGAGCTGCTGAATTGTTTCATACAAGTCGTAACCTTCTTCATCTTCGGCTACAATTTTTTTGTTGATCTTGTTTTCAGTTATTGAATAGTAAGATAGTCTTTCGTTTATATTTTTAACAATGGATTTTGGAACAATGCCATGCTCATTGTTATATTCACCTTGTTTTAAACGATGATAGTCAGTTACGTCCATTAATTCCTGAATAGCATCTGTTACTGTATCAGCATATAAAATAACTCTGCCCTCAACATTCCGAGCTGCACGACCTGCGGTTTGTATCAATGCTGTTTTTGAGCGTAAAAAGCCCTGTTTATCTGCATCAAGTATTGCAACCAATGCAACCTCTGGCAAATCCAGACCTTCCCGAAGCAAGTTTATTCCAATAAGACAATCAAACTTGCCTTCTCTTAAACGACGTAAAATTTCAACTCTCTCAATTGCATCAATTTCGGAATGTAGATATTCAACTTTTAGCCCAACTTTTTGAAGGTATTCGGCAAGGTCTTCAGAGGTTCTTTTGGTAAGAGTAGTAACAAGTGTTCTCTGCTTCCTTGCTGCAAGAGTTCTAATTTCTTCCATAATATCATCAATTTGATGTTTTAAAGGGCGTATATCTATAACAGGATCTAACAGACCGGTAGGTCGAATTAATTGTTCAACCGGCGTTCCTGATTTGCTTATTTCAAATGGTGATGGTGTGGCTGAAACATAGATAGTTCGTAGTGTTCGCTCTTCAAACTCCTGATAATTCAACGGGCGATTATCTAGTGCTGAAGGCAGTCTGAACCCATGCTCAACCAAATTACTCTTTCGAGCCTGATCTCCTGCATACATCGCTCTTATTTGTGGCAAAGTTACATGTGATTCATCAATAATAGTCAAAAAATTATCAGGAAAGTAATCTAAGAGCGTCGAGGGAGAAGTTCCGGCAGGACGCCCGCTCAAGTGCCTCGAGTAATTTTCTATTCCGCTGCAATAACCTATCTCATCAATCATCTCAAGATCATACATTGTTCTTTGTTGAATCCGTTGTGCCTCAAGCAGTTTGTTTTCCTTCTGCAGTTCCTGTACTCTTTGGGTTAATTCATTCTTTATGTTTGTAATTGCAGGGCGAAGTTTATCTTTTGCCATAACAAAGTGTTTGGCGGGAGATATCATTGCTCTGGGTATAGTTGAGGTGGCATTTCCGGTCAGTGGTTCAAATTCCTGAATTTGATCAATCTCATCACCAAAAAATTGAACTCTAATTCCCATTTCATTGTATGACGGGAAAACATCAAGAGTATCCCCTCTTACACGAAATGTCCCGCGTTCCGGTTCATAATCATTTCTAGTATACTGTATATCAACCAGCTTGCTCATTATCTCATCACGATCGCATATATCCCCTGTTGAGAAGCGAACTGCCATATCCATATAATCTTCCGGAGAACCTAAACCATAAATACATGATACCGATGCAATAATAATAACATCATCCCTGCATAAAAGAGCATTTGTCGCCGCAAGTCTTAGCTTTTCAATTTCCTGATTAATTGATGAATCTTTTTCTATATATGTATCTGTCTGAGGAATATATGCCTCAGGCTGATAATAATCATAATAACTTACAAAATATTCAACTGAATTATGCGGAAAAAAACTTTTCAGCTCTGCGTATAGCTGAGCCGCCAATGTTTTATTGTGGGAAATAACTAATGCCGATTTACCATATTTTGCAATTACATTTGCAATTGAATATGTTTTACCGGATCCTGTAACACCTTGAAGTGTCTGATATGGTTTTCCATCTTTAAGCCCTTGATACAAAGCTTTAATAGCTTCAGGCTGGTCACCCGTAGGTTCAAATGGTATTTCTATGTCGTATGGAGAACTCATACTAAAAACATTTGTTGAAGAGACTTTCTTGCATTTGCCTTTTTACGTGAAGAGACTCGTATGATATTCTCAGATGGCCAATAGTTTAAAAGATGCACCATACTCTCAACCGTTGTAACCCTCATACCGTTGCAATATGAAGGTGCTAAATTATAAACATTAAGCTTACCTCTATATTTTTCTGCCATACGATTTACCAAATTACTTTCAGTACCGATAATTACATCAGAACCATCTTCAAAATCTTCAAGCATATTTATAATTTCTGTTGTAGAACCATGAGCATCACAAAGCCTGGTTACCTCTTTTGGTGTCTCCGGATGAACAATTATAGTACCATTAGGATATTGCTTGCGGACTCTCTCAACATCTGAAATTTTGAAATTATTATGAACAAAACAAAATCCCTTCCAGGCAATAAGTTTGGCTTCATGAATATCTTCAGCAGTCAAACCTCCATGTTTCAGATTAGGATTATAAATTTTTATTTTTGAATCCGGTACCCCCATATCATGACATATGTTTGTTCCAAGATGTTGGTCGGGAAGAAAAAGAACTTTCTTTCCTTGATCAAAAACCCATTGTAACATTTTTCTTGCATTTCCGGATGTGCATGTTGCTCCATGATTCTCTCCACATACAGCTTTTACTTCAACTGTACTATTAACATAAACAAGCGGAATAACAGCATCGCCTAATACTGACTTCAGGTATATCATTGCTTCTCGAAGCTGATCACCTGTTGCCATTAGAGCCATAGGACAGCCGGCCGAAACATCAGGCATATATACATCTTGCTCATCACTTGTTAATGTGTCAGCTGACTCAGCCATAAACCTGACACCACAAAATACAATTTTTTCTGCTTGTGTGCATTCGGCTGCTGTTTTTGAAAGGGCTAAGGAATCTCCAACAAAATCGCAATGTTCAAGAACATCTGAACTTTGATAATGATGCCCAAGTATAACAAGTTTTTTCCCAAATTCTTTTCTTACTTCTTCAATAGTTTTCATTTTTATACTAAAATCTTTCATTTTGGAATTTCGATAAAACATTCAAAACGGTCATTGCTGTAGAAACCTCTAGATCCATCCCCTACAGCGTGTTGCCTTCTTAACCTATCTAAAGGTCTAACTAATTATATTTATTTTGACTGTGGCGCAAGGGGTGCCGCTAAATGTCCATTAAAGAATTCTATAATGTGACCTTTCTCAACCAACCATGACAAAGATGCCATAACCGATTTTATCTCATCTTCATTGGGCTGAAGAGCATCAAAAAGATCTTTCTTTGTACATCCGGGATGACCATTAAGATAGGTTAAGACTTTGGCAATATCTTCAACCGCCAACTCAGGATCCAAATAGTTTGGAATAATTGATGAAATAAACTGCTCTTTTAATCCAGCCTTAAATGCATAAAGGTGCATATGCTTAAAAGCAGCTCTTAATGCAAATGAAAGATATTTAGGCATCTTTGACTCCCGTTGCCAGCGATTTCTAATGCGGACTTTCAAACCTCTATCTTCCAAATTTTTTGCTATCGTTCCCTTTATAATAACTCTGTTTGATTTAATAATCTGTTTTTCAGCAACGACATCATTCATGTATGCGTTAGCCTCCATCCATGTGAATTCTTTATCATCATTACTACCTTTTAATTTATAAACAGTAACAGTTCGACAATCTTCCTTCCACTTCTCAATATCCTCTTCATCGTGACTAACTTCAATAGTTTGAGAATACTCTTCCAATGGCATATCACTAAATCTTGACTGATAGACTTGCATAAGTTTGTCATGGTAAGTGTGATGATTGGTTGGACCAAGAAGCGTCCCCGAAAGAACACATTTTGCCACACATACAAAGTTTCCCGTCGGAGCATCAGCAGCCTCTTTTATCTCTTTATAAAAAAATTCATCAAAATGTTTTTCCTGAAGATGAGCCAGCACTTTTGTGTAATCAGTAGATGCAACCCCGCATAGTTTACACTGAAATAGATTTACAGGTGGCTTTTCAGGATCATCAGATTTTCTTGCCTGAACTTTTACAGAGTGAAATTCCGGATCAGAAAGGAAAAAAGCAGCAAGATCCATTAACGGATATGCTCTTCTGGTTCCTTTTATCTTCTTAACAACTGCAACCAGATGACGTTGTTCCGGCAAAAAAGACACTTCAACATCGGGTAACTCAACAAATTCTGAAACACTTTTGTTTACATATGCAGGCTTACGAAAAGGTTTGTCACTTTTTTTAAACTCTTTTTTGTTAAAACTTCGCTGAACATTTTTTTTCTCTTCTGTACCTCGATCTTCATATTGATTTTGAGCAGGAGGTTTTCTAGCCCAATCCGGCACAAAATTTAAATCAAGTATTAAATCCTTATCTAGTGAGTTTTTTTCAGCCATAAAATATTTTCCCATTTTTATATTTTAGTTAGTTTAACAAAACAGTAATTAAATATCAGCCACTTTTTATTAAGGAAGCATGCATAAAATCCTGAATTTCCTAGGAATATTTAATTATTAAATATTTCCTACTTACAATTTTCACATTATAGTACTGTAAAGTAATAAAATCAACAATTTTTAAATCATAATCAAAAAAAAGTTGTCTTTTATATGTTTATATATTATATTGAGAAAACAAAATTATATATAAAACTTATTATCAAGATAATTTCAACTTGCTAAAATGTTGATAATAAATATTTTGAACTAATTAAATAAAATAAGGACATAATGAGAACACATATATTAACTCTATTTAGAAAGCTGGCAAAATGGTCGTCTCACAATCGTTTCTTCTATTTTGTCAACTCTTTTATATTATTAATTGTAGTTCTTCCATTTGTAAGCAACTTGGAAATTAAACCCTTAATAACAACTATAATGATATCTATATGGATTGTTGTAGGAATATTTTCCTCAGAGTTGTCAAGTGAAAAAATAAAGATTACAAGACTTTTAGGCATACTGACAATTATGTCAGAGTGGTCGCTCTATTTTAGCCCGCAAATTAAATGGCTGTTTGTTGTTTCTGTCATATTAACATGTTTTTTCTTTGGTTCAATCATAGTCGGCTCAATAAAAAGCCTTATGAAATCTGAAAAAGTTTCAATAAATTTAGTATCAGCTGCAATAACAGTATATATAATGATTGGTTTTCTTGGAGCAATGATAGGTCGTGCCATACAAATAGTAAATCCAAACTCTTTTTTTATTGCAAACCTGAGAGCCGACATGGCAACATTTTTATATTTCAGCTTTATAACAATGACAACAGTAGGTTATGGTGACATACTTCCAAAAACTGTACCTGCTCAATTCCTCTCTATGTATGTAGCTATAATCGGACAGCTATACCTGGCTGTAATTATGTCAATAATAATAGGTAAATATCTGCATGCCAAACATTCAACAAATGAAACAAATATAACATCAGATGACCAAAACCAAACTTATACAGAAAAAGACTAACAAAATAGTTGTCGAAGATTTAAAAATTGCCAATGGAATTTTATCTAGAGCCATAGGACTGCTAGGCAGAAAATCTGTGAATCCTGATTTTGGAATTATGTTTCCAAAATGCAGATCAATTCATACACACTTTATGAGGTTTTCAATAGATATAATATTCGTTGACGACCAAAATCGCATAACAGAATTATTTGAAAATCTCAAACCTTGGAAAATTCTTATTGCCAAAAATAAGAAATCACGCCACATTATAGAAGTTGCAGCCGGTTCAATCGAAAAGTCTAAATTAACGATAGGCAGCCAACTTGAGTTAAACTTTTAGAATATATATATATTAACTCTATGCCCACTTTAAGTAAAACAAGTTGTAAAAAAATGTTAAAATTAAAAGAGCCTCTTTCAAAAGTCTAATTTCCGAGGTCTGCTGACCTCGGCTACAGACGTTAACATATTATAAATACATTAGTTAGACACTAGCCCACTGTAGCCGCTTCCAGCAGGGAGCGAACTTTTGAAATTGGCTCTAAAAGTACATTTTTAATGCCCCGCACAGAACAAATACCCTCATTTTGTCTTACAAAAATAAAAGACCAAACGCTGCTCCTATAACAAGGAAAACCACAGGATGCCAATTATATTTTATGTTCAACAAGATAAGTCCTGCGAATAGAATGATCTTTAAAATCAAACCACTGCTAATAGGTGTCGGAATTTCCATATTCCAAACAGAGTTGGTGAAAATAGTAAAAACAACGGTCAAAATCAAAGCACTGACTGTCGCCCTAAGTGTCATTAATATATCTTGAACAACCCTTATTTTCTCGATATGTACCATAAAGTTGGTGATAATCATTGCAATAATAAAACATGGGGCAATCATGCCTGCAGTTGCAACAATTGCTCCACCAACACCGGCAACTTTATATCCACAGTAAGTTGCCATATTTAATCCAATTGGTCCGGGGGTGGATTGAGCAATTGCAAACATAGAAAAAAACTCATTTTCGTTAATCCAGCCTGTTCCAATCATTGCATCCTGAAGCAGTGGTAAAGCCGCAAGTCCCCCTCCTATAGTAAAAAAACCTATTTTAAAAAAAACAAAAAAGAGATTAATCATCTTCTTCTCCTTCTGCTTTATGTTTTATCACTCCTGTGAAACAATATATGGAGCCGGCAAAAATTGATAATACAACTACATAAATCGGAGACATCTTTAAAAATAATATAGCCACAATAACTGCACTAAAAACTAAAATTGTAAAAATGTTTTTAATACTTTTCTTCATCAATTCATAAGTAATTAAAGATAGTAATGAGGCAACAGCAATACGAATTCCTAATAAAGCTTTTTGAACATAAACATATTGACTGAATTGATTGAAAAATATCGCTATGATTATGATTATTAGAAGAGATGGAAGAACAATACCGCAAACTGAAAAAAAAGCACCTAAAAAACCTCGCTTTCTATAACCCACAAAAGTTGCAACATTTACAGCAATAATACCAGGTAATGATTGAGATATGGCATAGTAATTTAGTATCTCTTCATCTGTAGCCCAACCATACTTTTCAACAAGTTCACGACGAAACATTGGCAGCATAGCATAACCACCCCCGCTGGTGCAGATGCTTACCTTAAAAAATATAGCAAAAAGTTGTAACAATTCCTTTAGCATATTTTATTCTCAATGAAAGTGAAGACCTCGGTAATATTCTCTAAAACAGGCTTGCCGGTATCTAAAAGTCTATCTTTGGACTGATATCCACCTTCAATAAGAATACAATCAATCCCAAGAGCTTCAGCTACTTCAACATCATGAATAGTATCCCCAACCATTAAACAATCTTTTAAGTCACAGTTAAATGATTTTAATAGTTTATGACCAACATCAACTTTTGAATGAGCATATATGTTGTCAAGTCCGATAATATTACTTAAAAAATTATTAAGTTTATGCTTATTTACAAGTTTGTGAAGCATGCTGGTTTCACATGCAGAAAGAATATGCATATCAATATCATATTCTGACAACTTTTCAAAAGTCTCAAATGTATTAAAGTGTAATTCAGCCTCCATAGTCTTATCTTTATAGATATCTATGAAAGATTGAGCAAGATCTTCCCAAACAACTTTTGAAAAATCAAACCCTAATAATTTATAGTGATCTTTTACTGGAAAACCAAAAACCTCCATATAACGCAGCTCATCCATTTCCGGCAGACCATGTTCTTTTAAAATAACATTCATTGCATAAATACAAGCAAAGGCATCATTTAGCAAGGTGCCATTCCAATCCCAAATTATATTTTTGTAGACTATATCCATAATATTACTTCCAGTATATTATAAAAACAGAACATTATTAACATAAAAAAGTGCCAAAAAAAATAGCTAAGAGATAATTCATAAGTCCTTAATACAAAACTAATAATAAAACTTAAGTTGATATTTAAAAAAAACATCAAAAATCGTAAACAGCTATAATAAAACAACTTATGCAATAAAAAGACAATACAAAGAAATGTTTAAAAAAAACTGCAACATAAAATCAAACAGTTAGAATTAAATAATAAAAGATCGATTGGTCTAGTAATAATCAAAAGTTATTAACATGTTCTTGACAACATGAATGTCAATAGATTTATTGACAAATCTAACTCGTTGATTATTAGGAGTTTTAATCTTTCTTCTTAAATAAGTTCTTAAAGAATTTACAAATTTTCTGCCATAAACTAGGCGTTTTTAGTTTCTCAAATCGCGAATATCCTTCCAAAAGTTCCAAAGGTGAAAAATCTTTTCTATATACATTTTCGCTAAGTTCAATTTCAAGAAGGTCTTCTTCTGAAAGATTATTAATTATAATAACCTCAACCTCTTTCCAACCAAGTTTTGTTGCTGCTTGAAGACGACGATGTCCGGCAACCAATTGAAACTCGTCATTAACAACAATTGGAGAGATAAGTCCATGTTTTTCCAGACTATCCATTAAGGGAACTAAATCACCCATCTCTTTTCTTACCCGATCATTAACTGTAATATCAGAAATATTTACTTTCATAACTTCCTTTCACAAATAAAATCTTTTTATTGTCATTCTATGTTTTCAACTACTGCAATACAAAACATATCTGTTCAGTTTTTAACTCACTTAGATAAGATAACAAAAACAAAACAAAAACTCTATACAAAATATTTGGAAAATATATATTTATAAATGAAACACTTAATTATTTTTAATCTTAAAATTGAATATTCTCTGAAAACTAGTCGTAAAATTTATAAAGATTTGTTAAATAATTATATTAATAAGGACATACCTAAAATATTATATACTAAATGTTGAAAGAAATAATATAATTTTAGAAGTAAATCAGGTGAATTTCATTCAACAAAACAAAAATATAATGCTAAAGACTGAAGACTTTAACTTATCTAACCTGTTAGTGACATAAAAGACCCTTAAACAGTGTTTTTTTTAGCTTAATTTGGGCAAGCTCCGCCCTGATGTTGTATTTTTATGAAATTTATAATGTTTTGTTAAGCAATATTTGCTACAGAGGCGGCTGAACTACATCAATTTGGAGCGCACGAACTGTGCATAATCCTCCAAAATCAACTTTTTTCATTTTTCGACTGCCTGATTCTCTATTCTCAGAGAAACGATCTCTGAATTTATTAAACATTGACTCGCAAAAGTCTTTGTCTCCGAACACAAGCCCATCTGTCATGTATCGAACTCTGCAATGCATGGAATCCGAAAGACTTAATCGTCCTCCTTTTTCAATAACTTCTTCAATATGATCTTTGCTGAAACCACGTTTAATCACATTTCCTTGGAGGTCTGTAACTTCCTCTCCCCTTTCAAAGATATGCATTCGGTACCAGGCAGAATATTTGCTCCAAGCCTTGTATAACTGACCTTTCTTGAGTATCAATGGATCAATAAAGATCTCTTTTTCTGTATACATGGAAACAGTACGAATGACATTTGCCATTGCAACTTCATTTCCCCTGTATGCTTCTCCGTAATTGCTGAATTTATAATCCTTTACATCATCAACATAGCCGGCTCTGACAGGATTTAATTCAATATATGTTGCCATCATAAATAAAGCATCAGGCCTGTCCTGAACAATCACACTTTTAAATCTGTTTCCCCAGTATGATCCTGATCTCTGATATTTTGCATTATACCATTGCGCATAC
>CAYTUX010000220.1:0-7424 GCA_964441455.1 uncultured Victivallales bacterium
GGGAGAAATACCCCTCCGTTCTCGGTAGGACATTACACTACGTTTTCCCGCCATGCGGGATCGCAGGCTCCAGCCTCACTTCCTTTGTCGTGTCTCGAAAACCTCCCCTTAGCAAGGGGAGGAGCTAATACGTGCTCGGCGTCCGCCAAAACTAATTTCATCCCGCCATGCGGGATCACCCAACGGGTAACAAAAGCATAATTTAAATCCTAATTTCATTGATTTAAATACATGTTTATCCTCTCAACCAGAAATCTAAGGTTAGTTCCCGTCATTTTTTCGGTTGAATTATTTTGTGCTGTTCAATTTTGAAATGCCACACTATCACGTCATTCGTTGCTTGACATTCCTCAAACCTCTCCTTTCACTACCACAAATGCACCTTTGCCAAAACCTCTCTGAATCAGTCCTTGCGGCTCACCCGGAATAAGTGTCTGCTTATAAATCAGATTCTTAAAACCAGCGTCAATAAGATATTTTTTCACTTCCTTAACAGAAAAAAAGGTTGCCTCTCTGTAAAAAACACTCTTACTGCTCTTAGCTCTATATTCTTTGCCCAATTCGCTCTCGCTATCTACAAACCCCACAATTATACATCCGTGAGCCTTTAAAATCCTGAATGCCTCTTTAAAGGATTGAAGAATGTCATCAACAAAACATATTGTCGTTACCATAAGCACAAAATCAAATTCTGAATCGGAAAACGGCAAACTTTCCGCCACATTACGAAAAACTCGAACTCCATGCCTTTCAGCTTTCTCTGCCATCTTCTCCGAAGGTTCAACACCAGTTTTTATGCCCAATGGCACAGCAAATTTCCCTGATCCGACACCTACCTCCAAACCCTTCCCTGAAGGAAAAGGCATTAATTGGCGTATCGCCTCTAATTCAGCTTGATAGACAAACTGATTCTTGTCAAACCATTCATCGTATTTATCGCTATATTTCTCAAATGCTTCTGTTTTTGCCATACATGTGACCTTAATTTAAAACTGGTTCTATCAAAAGTTGCATCCCGATTACTAACTCCAATTAGGCTTTTGCCGTAAATTTGACATTATATTATTAGCAGTTGGGTCGAATAAAAACAAGTCATCCGCTCCAATAGCTTCTGAACCGTTATCTGTTCTATTGCATAAGCAGCAGACTCAAAGCCATCACCAGCATACCTGCCGCTAATCCATACAGACTGTCATGTCCTTTCCCGTAAGCCCTGCTCGTCGGAAGCAATTCGTCCAAACTGATATACACCATAATTCCCGCTACACCCCCAAAAAGAATACCCATAATCTCCGACGGAATCACACCGGTACTGCCCCCAAAGAAAAACAAGAGCACAAGGTAACCAATGAGTGCACCGACAGGTTCAGCCAGCCCGCTGAGTAAAGAGTATAAAAAAGCTTTTCTGCGACTCCCGGTAGCATAAAAAATAGGTACCGATACACTGATCCCTTCAGGAATATTGTGAAGTGCAATCGCAACAGCAATTGCTACACCCAGACTCGGATTCTCCAATGCAGCCAGAAACGTCGCTAATCCTTCCGGAAAGTTGTGAATTCCTATGGCAAGTGCTGTAAACAAACCCATCCTCATAAGCTTATGGTGATCAGGAGCGTGATCATGAAAGCCTTCTTGCTTCAAAGGCATGCCTGTTGAAGATGCAAAGTCCGGAATCGGAGCAGATGGATCATGAAGCGGTCTTGTCTCCTTTTCAGAGTGAATCTCGTGAGGATTTTCTGAAGATGGAATCAGGTTGTCAATCAGACCAATCAAAAGCATTCCCCCAAAAAATGAGGCTGCATTGATCCAATTTCCCCAATAATCCCCATAACGGTTCGAAAGTGATTCGGCTCCCTTAAAAAAAATCTCAACAAACGAAACGTAAAGCATCACTCCTGCTGAAAATCCGGTAGCAATTGAAAGAAACCTGTAATTTGTTCTCTTGGCCGTAAATGCGATAACACTGCCTATACCCGTCGCCATACCCGCAAATGCAGTTAAACCAAATGCAAACAATACATTATTCATAATAAATCCTTATATTAAAAAAACAACAAAATTGACACTCACTAACATCAAATCCACCATTAATAATCTTTCTTTTTTTAAGTAATATCATTTTATTTAATTTTATAAAAAATGCAAGTCTTATTTTTTTATAATTTAAAATACCCTGTTTTTCTAGTTGGATGTCACTTTATGAGAACGAGGACCCAGCTACTACATATGTAAAGTCCGATTGCACTTTTTAAGTTAAGTGTTTTAGTAGAAGCTGGACTCCCTCCACTGCGTTCAAGCATTGTATGTCCGCATGGAAGAGGCAATGTCATCCTCATTGCCATCTTGAACTTCAAGCTTTGTATCACAGAAGCGGCAATATTCTCACTGCCATCTTGGAGTTAAGAGTTAGTAAAAATAAACAAAAAAACAGCTCAAAAATAAAAAACTTAAAAAATCAAAGTTTTTGCTTGTAATCGGTTGCTAGTATTGATACATTTTGCGTGCTTTTGTAGTTATGGGCCTGTAGCTCAGTTGGTCAGAGCAGGGGACTCATAATCCTCTGGTCGGGGGTTCAAGTCCCTCCGGGCCCACCATAACAAAAAAAGCTTATTTCTATGAATTTGCCTTGCTGGGGACTTATACTTGGACACTCTCGTTTGAACGGAACGGACGTTCCATACAATAGTTCTAGATTCAATTTTTGATTTTTTTCTCTTCAACCGCAACATACTTTTCTAAAATGGCTTTAACGGCTTCAATCTCTGACTTAGAAGGCGGCTTTACACATTCGAGTTCATATTGATCCCCCATCAACTCCCATTTATGTTTACCCATCTGGTGATAGGGCAAAAGCTCTAACTTCTCAATATTCTTAAATGGCTGCAAAAACTGTCCAAGTTTTTCAAGATCTTTCAGATCATCTGTATATCCGGGAACAACAACATAACGAATCCACATTGGTATTTTATGTTCACTGAGATATTCAGCAAAGGCAATTGTATCTATATTTGAACTGCCGGACAACTCTTTTGCCTTATTTTCATCAATATGTTTTATGTCAAGAAGAACTAAATCAGTATATTTAAGAACTTTTTTTACCACATCTGTAATGGGAACAGATCCCGCAGTATCGAGAGCTGTGTGAATCTCAAAATGTCTACACATCTCAAAAAAGTCAGCAAGAAATTCTGCCTGAAGTAAAGGTTCACCTCCTGTAACAGTTATACCTCCGCTATGCTCAAAAAAATCTTTGTGCTTTATAACTTCAAGACACAACTCTCGCAATGTATACTCCGTTCCAAGTGAACAATCCCACAAATCTCGATTATGGCAATATTTGCATTTGAGATTACATCCCTGAAAAAAAATCACGAATCGAATTCCCGGTCCGTCAACTGTGCCAAGACTTTCTAATGAATGTATTTTTGCTGTTTTCATAATATTTAGTTAGATGGTTGTTGGTTAGATAGTCAAAATGAAATATCAACCTTTACAGATAATTCAAGAAGCAACATATTCGTTCCATATGTACCATCCGTCACATATTTGGCTTTTTCCAACCGTCTAAACTTTTTCTTTATATTACTTCGTGAAAAGTTCTATTAATAACATCAAGCTGCTGTTCTCTGGTCAATTTGATGAAATTCACAGCATAGCCTGAGACTCGAATAGTAAGCTGAGGATATTTTTCAGGATGTTCCATTGCGTCAAGAAGCATCTCTTTTTCAAGCACATTAACATTTATATGATGACCAGTCTTTTTAAAGAAACCATCAAGAAGCTCTCGAAGATTATCAATTCTGCTCTGTTCGCTTTTCCCGAGAGAATTCGGCTCAATTGAGAATGTATACGAAACTCCATCTTTTGCATAATTATACGGAAGTTTTGCAACTGAAGCCATAGATGCAATTGCACCTTTAAGATCTCGTCCATGCATTGGGTTAGCACCTGGAGCAAATGGTTCCTGCTTTTTTCTGCCATCCGGAGTACTTCCGGTCTTCTGACCGTAAACAACATTCGATGTAATAGTCAAAATTGATAATGTCGGCTTTGAATTTCTATAAGTTTTATTTTTAGAAACCTTTGCAATAAATGTTTCAACAAGCCATATTGCAATATCATCAACCCTGTCATCGTTATTACCAAACTTCGGATAATCGCCATCAATCTCAAAATCTTTTGCATAACCTTCTGCATCTCTAATAACTTTAACTTTTGCATATTTAATTGCAGAAAGAGCATCAGCCACCACAGACAAACCTGCGATACCTGTAGCCATAGTTCTGAATACTTCTTTATCATGAAAAGCCATCTGGAGAGCTTCATAGCAGTATTTGTCATGCATATAATGAATAATATTTAGTGCATTTACATACAATTCACTAATCCACCCCATAAAATATTCAAATTTATCAACAACTTCATCAAATTGGAGAACATCTGATTTTATTGGTTCCAATCTTGGTCCAACCTGTATACCCTTAACCTCATCTCTGCCACCATTGATAGAATACAAAAGAGCCTTTGCCAGATTGCAGCGAGCACCGAAGAACTGCATCTGCTTACCTAGTCTCATTGCGG
The DNA here is from genome assembly GCA_964441455.1 of uncultured Victivallales bacterium. Taxonomy (GTDB): domain Bacteria; phylum Verrucomicrobiota; class Kiritimatiellia; order JAQICX01; family JAQICX01; genus JAQICX01. Next base: position 4,582 of record CAYTUX010000220.1, read on the forward strand.
AAACACAACAGGCAATGCCATAATCATCACCCCAGTAAAACCTCATCATGTCATCATTTTCATACTGAATTGAACTGGTTTCAATGGATACTTTACACACATAATTTTTAAAATTCACAGGTAATGCTTCAGCCCATAAAACAGTAATATTGGGTTCAGGAGAAGGACCAAGATTATACAAAGTATGTAAAATTCTATAAGATGTTTTGGTAACTAATGTTCTTCCATCAATACACATTCCGCCAATACATTCGGTAACCCAGGTTGGATCTCCGGAAAAAAGTGCATTATACTCAGGTGTTCTCAAAAAGCGAACCATACGAAGCTTCATAACAAAATGGTCAATCAGTTCCTGAGCACTCTCTTCATCTAAAATACCATCTGCAATGTCTCGCTCAATGTAAATATCAAAAAAAGTGCTTACTCTTCCAAGACTCATTGCAGCACCATCCTGCTGTTTTATTGCAGCAAGATAAGCAAAGTAAGTCCATTGAATTGCTTCCTTTGCAGTCTCAGCCGGCTTGGAAACATCATAACCATAGCTTTTTGCCATCTCTCCAAGCTCTTCAAGAGCCCTAATCTGCATGGACACCTCTTCTCGAGCATTAATAATCTCTTCATCAAGAACAGATGCACAATCGGAAGCTTTTTCAGCCTCTTTTTCTTCAACAAGGTAATCCAAACCATACAAAGCCAGACGTCTGTAATCACCAATAATTCGTCCTCTTCCATAAGAATCCGGCAAACCTGTAATTATACCTGCACTACGTGCGGCTTTTATCTCGGGGGTGTATGCATCAAAAACACCATCATTGTGGGTCTTTCGATATTTAGTGAAAATATTTCTAACATTTTCGTCCAATTCAAAGCCATATGCAGCACAAGCTTTTTCAACAACTCTAATTCCACCATAAGGCATAATAGCTCGTTTCAAAGGAGCGTCAGTCTGCAAACCTACAATAGACTCAAGATCTTTGTCAATATAACCAGCCTTATATGCAGTTATTCCTGAAACCGTGCTGGTGTCAACGTCTAATGTCCCGCCACGTAACCGCTCTTTTTCAATTAATTCACTTACAATAGACCAAAGTTTCTTTGTTTTCGCTGATGAACCAACCAGAAAACTTTCATCTCCCACATAGGGAATATAATTTCTTCTTATAAAATCTCGCAGATTTACTCTTTGACACCAGCTGCCTTTTTTAAATCTATTCTTGCCTGCAGAAGTAACTTCTTCAAGTTCATCAACTAAATTCTGATTCATTGCTTAAACCTTTATGATTATTTTGTTGTTTAAATTAATTATGATTATCCGCCTAAATCATTCTTCAGAATATAACGATGCTAACCCAACAAAAATTTCAGATTATGTACAGACGTGATTGTCACGTCTCCTTTATTAACCATAAGCAACTAATCATCAACCATTATCAGTAAGCTTCCGGGACATACTTCGTCAACTTTTTGTCAGCAAACTTCATCTCGAATCTTGTAAATCTTTGCAGCCCTTTCTCAATAGGAACTTGCGGCCATTCATTACCTATCAACGGCTGTGCATACTTCAGGAAATCATCTGTAACATCAATCTTATTTTCACTCAACCACTCAACAGGGAATGTCCTTTCACTGTTCGCAACCTTTTGCAGAGGAACCTTATCGTAATAAACTTCATAAACATCGCCCGCCTTACATAAGATTGTAGACATCCAGCCGTTGCCATCATTTGCGGCAATTTCTGCAGCTTTCAGACCAACCTGATAAGCTTCCTGCTGGTCTACTACCGAAGCATATGCCGATGTATGGCGCTGATCAGTACCTGTAACATTAGCTCTTGCCGCACCACGAGCTGCAATCCCCACTTCATTAAGGTAGTTCACAACAGCCTGTGCAGCCTGCTGCTTACTTGCACCAAACTCAACATGACCAAAGCTATCATGGGACGCCCCAATATCGCCGACATCAAACCCTTCACTTACAGCAACAATGCAACGACCATCCTGCTTAAGCTGGGCATTTACATTATCCGCAAGCTGCTCCAAATTCAAACCTGATTCCGGCATGTAAATCTGCAGAGGGATTTTTCTATCCGGGTCTGCCAATCTTGCGGCAGCAGGAATATAACCAATCTTTCTTCCCATAATCTGAGTAACAATTACCGGATCCGCAGGACATGATCCTGCATTTTCTTCGTTTAAATTTTGAATACAGTAAGCCCAGTATCTTGCAACAGAGCCATATCCGGGAGTATGATCAATGAGCTTGAATTCTGAGTCGCCCACATCATTATCAATGGTCTTTGGGACACCAGTTGCAATAACTTCAATACCATGCTCTGCAGCAATCAAACTGACTTTGTGTGCAGTATCCATAGAATCATTGCCACCATTATAAAAAAAGTAACCAATATCATGTGCTTTAAAAATTTCAACAATTCTTTCAAAATCTTTCTTCTGATGGGACTTCAACTTATAACGGCAAGTGCCGATAGAGCCAGCTGCAGGTGTTGTCATTAAAAGTTCTATTTCTTTATAATCCTGAGAGGTTAAATCAAGAAGTTCTTCCTTCAAAACACCTTCAATACCATGCCATCCCGCATAAACTTTTCCAAATTTATCCGGATGAGCCAAACAACCATCAATCACACCCTTTAATGAACAGTTAATAACAGGAGAAGGTCCCCCTGACTGTGCAACAATAACATTCTTTCCCATAACATTTTTCCTTTCTTATTTTAAATTCTTTAGCCTGATTTATTCATAAATTTCGTAGCGAAATAGTGTAGAGTACTTAAGATCAATGGGATAGAGAAAAATAATGGGTACAGGTTTATAAACATAAATCAA
>CAYTUX010000221.1:0-13313 GCA_964441455.1 uncultured Victivallales bacterium
TTGCATTTCTCTTTTGTTTTTAGTAGCTGGGTGATAAAAGTATAATGTAAACCCTGATTTCATTGATTTAAAAACATGTTTATTCTCTCAATCAGAAATTTAAGGGAAGATATAGACCTATAAAAAATATAGTAGGAATGATATTGAAGCCGCAAAAACATGAAAAAATAAAAAAAACAAATCTAAACTTGCATTTTTTTTATAAATGGTATATTTCTAACTTAAATTTACCATTTATTAGATATAAAAAATATATAAGGAAAACAATGGATTTTATAAAAGAACCTGCAAAAGAGATTCCACTCATTGACGAGGTTGATCTTGTCGTAGTTGGCGGCAGTTGCACAGGGGTATTTGCCGCTGTACGGGCAGCTCGAATGGGGCTTCGTGTGGCTGTTGTAGAAAAACAAAACTGTTTCGGCGGCGTTGCAACTGCAGGCACCGTAAACATCTGGCATAGTCTGCATGACACAGTTGGAGATCAGCAGATTATCGGAGGTCTGACACAGGAAGTGCTCGATCGGCTTTCCATACGCAACGCAGTACTTACATCACCTGCTCCTTCTTCTGCTTTCAGACTCAACACCGAAGAGCTGAAGATTGAACTTGATGAACTTGTTATGGAACATAATATCAAACCCTATCTTCACTCTTTCTATGTTGCACCGGTTCTGGAGGAAAAGAAGCTGACCGCAATTATTATTGAAAACAAAAATGGACGTGGAGCTATTCGAGCAGAGCAATTCATTGATGCTACAGGTGATGGAGACCTGGCTCTTGATCTACGGCTGCCGACCTTCGTTCCGGAGACACTGCAACCACCAACTACATGTGCCAAAATTTACGGTTTGAACACACTTGGTGATTTTAACTGGGTGCAGGCTATAAGAGAGCATGGTGCTGAATTCGGGCTGGATCCGGATTGGGGATGGGGCGGCTCTATTCCAGGTTTGCCAAACATTCAATTCCGTGCCCATACACATGTTTTCGGCTGCGACACTTCGGAAGCTGATCAGCTTTCAAAAGCCGAGATTGAGGGGCGACGTCAAGTACGTGCTATTATTGATTTAATTCGCAAGTACGGTCCTGATGACTCCGAAATCGTGCTGGTCGATCTTGCTGCTTCCATTGGAGCACGTGAGACTAAACGCATAGCCGCAGGCTATAGGCTAACAGGAGATGATGTTCTTTACGGACGTCGGTTCGATGATGCGATTGCAAATGGATCTTATAGCGTAGATATTCATCACACAGACAGTCCGGGTATTACTTTTCGTTATCTTAATGGAATTGAAACGGTTATTCCTGAAAGCGGATTGCCGTCAATCCAAAAACGCTGGCGCGATCCCATCGATAAAGATCCAACCTTCTATCAGATTCCATGGCGTTGCCTTTTGCAGGATCGTATTTCTAACCTTGCGCTTGCCGGTCGTATGCTGGATGCCGACAAAATTGCTTTCAGTGCCGCACGTGTGATGGTTAACATGAATCAGACAGGCGAAGCTGCCGGTGTTGCCTGTGCGATTGCTGTCAAACAAAACATCCCTATTCAGAGTGTAGATCCCGCAGAAATCCGTGAAAATCTGAAGAAAGGCGGCTCGATTATCACACCGTAATCAACCAAGCTTGCGAGCTAGAGCAATTCTAAGTTGATCTAAACTTGGAGAATTAATACTTTAATACCATTAAGAATAATACCAATTTTTTAGTCTCTATCTCTGAATTTCGTAATCATTAACTGTTAATTTTGCTATTAATAAAGAGTTATTTCTAAAAAATAAATAAATAAAACAAATCTAAACTTGCAATTTTTTTTATAAATGGTATATTTCTAACTTGGATTTACTATTGAATTCTAGACATTTTAAAAAATAATTAATACAAGGAAAACATCATGGGTAAACTAGTTAGAGTTTTGGTAATTTTATTTTTGGTTTTAAGTGCCGGCGCACTTGCTTTAAGCACTATGTTATACATGCAAAAAGAGGTTATTAAAGGACGTAATATTAAACTGCAAAAAGCAGTAATAACACTAGGACAGACAATAGAAAAAGAAATAGAAAAAGAACAGACTTCTGTTGGTTTCTCTGCAAAAGATATTTCTCCTGTAACATCTGAAGAAATAACAAACCCTGAACTGTCTGACTTTTGGGACGATTATGAGTTATATCTTGAAACACTTGATGCAGAAACTCTCAATCTAAATAATAAAAGGAGAGAGTTAATGTCATATTACAAACTGGATCCAATGGGCAAACCTATCAAAACAGTTGATTATGGCGAAGGAACACTTCAGGGAGTATTAGACGACCTTATTGAGGCTGCTTCTGATCAATATGATATTCTCAACCTTACCCGTCAGCAACTTAAAGAAGTCAGAGTTGAACTCGTAGATACAATCGAAGAGTTAAATAGAGTTAAGATTACCGGTAGAAGAGATAAAGCAACTATTGTTGAACTAAACAGAAAAAATGCTGAACTTGAGGCTGAAATTCGAAGACTTCAAGATAAGGTATCTCTGTTGGAAGATGAAAAACAGACTCTTGAAGATGAAATCGCTGAAAAAACTCGCGAAAATGCAACACTTTTAGAAGAAATTTCTCAAAAGAATGACGAAATTGCTGATCTTAAAATTAAGATTGAAAAAGAGCTTGCAAAGATTGAGCAGAGAACAGCATCCGATGCTCCTGTTATAGACTCTGAACTAATCGCGAATATCAATTCAGGAGAAAAAGGTAAAATAATTGCAGTAAACCAAGAATGGGAATTTATTGTTGCAGAACTAGATCCTGATTTCGTGACACAGCTTGTAACCCTAACTCCGGAAGGCACAATACCGGCTCTTGAAGTTATGATTAAAGATGCAAACGGTAAATTCGTTGCCAAGGCACGTTTAACACAACTTAAGGTTGCTAAAAATACTGCTATCTTTGATGTTCTTGCTGACTGGCAGACTGCACCAATACAAATTGGTGACTCAATTTTCAAATAAAAAACAAATAGCTGAAAACAAACTAGTGAAATTTATTAAACTTATAAAAAAAAGATATGCAATATGCGTATCTTTTTTTTAATTCTACTTATGAAAAAAATACTGTATATCATCTTAATTTCAGCAACATTTTATATTTTTCAAAGTTGCATAACAATTCCGGAAGATTCTGACCAGCCATGGAACACGCGGCAGTCTTGGGAAGGTGCACCATCGATACCTGGAATGAGTGGAAATTAATAAAAGGAGAAAGTAACATAATGCCTGCAAACAAAATAAAAGCAATAACTCTTATATGCATAAGTATAATATTTGTAGGTTGTGTAACATTAAAACCTAAAGCTGAAAACACTCTGAGAGTCGGCATTGATCCCCATCGTAATCCTGTAATTTACATTCGCAACGGTAAGTATACCGGTTTCGAAGCTGAATTTGCAAGATTACTTGCTGAGCAGGTAGACAAAAAACTGGTTTTTGTTCCTATGAATAGAACCAAGTTAATAACAGCACTTGAACGGGGAGACATTGATATAATAATGTCAGGAATCAGCGTAACAGAGATGCGGGAACAAAGAGTCAGCTTTGTTCAGCCATACATGATCATATACCAGTCTTCTCTGTTTAGAAGAACAGATATTAGGCTATATAGTTCTCCTCAGATGATACTATTATCAAATGACGAAATTGGTGTTGAAAAAAATTCTACTGGCGAGATGTTTGCTCAACAAAGCTTTAAACCATCCAAAATAACAAGTTTTTCTACTCTTGAAGATGGTGCAAAAGCACTAATTAAAAACAAAATAGATATACTTATTGGTGATTTGCCTCTAATATGCCGACTTGGTGCTGTAAACGAATCAAATGGACTTATTTATATGCTTTCTCCATTCGCACAGGAATACTACGCATGGGCTGTTGCAAAAGGAAATATCGAACTTCTTGAGCAAGCAAATACATTACTTATTGATTTAAAGAAGAGTGGAAAACTTGATAAGATAATCACAACATATTTTCCTCTATACTCTCAACTCAAAATACAGGTCAGATAGTACCAAAATGAAAATAGTCATAGCCAACGATCACGGCGGATATAAACTAAAACTCAAAATTGTTGAATATCTTCGACAGAACAACTATAAAGTTGAGAACATGGGTACAGACTCTGAAGAGATTGTAAGATATCCCTACTATGCTCAGCAAGTTGCTCAAGCTGTTCAGAACAATGAAAATACACGTGGAATATTAATATGCTCTACAGGCATTGGTATGAGTATAATTGCAAATAAATTCAAAGGTATTAGAGCATCTATGTGTACCTCAACATATATGGGTAAAATGACTCTTGCTCACAATAACTCTAACATTCTCTGCCTGGGCGGTAAAATTACCGGAGAATTGGAGGCAATCGATATTTTGGAGGCATGGTTGACAACTAAATATGAAGGTGGAAGACACAATATCTCTCTTCGTATGATAAGTGAAATAGAAGAAAAAAATTTAAATCATTAAAATAAGTATTCCTAATTACTCCGATTCTGTGCATTCGGGTGATAAAGTCAGAAAACATTTTTTCATGACGTTGAGGACAAAAAAGTGTAAATTCAGATATCTTGATCCAGCGGAAGTTCAAGTGTCCCATGTTTTAGACTTTTGAGGACAGCGAGGACGCTGTCCCTCCCGTTTTCCAATCTAATGTTAATCTGCAGTTCGGGAGGGTTGCCCAGCTATTAACTTTACATTGGAGTTTGATATAGGATTGTTTTTCTGATCTGTTAGCAGCTGGACTGCTGAACGAAAACAGCATCCAACCAGAAAAACAGAGAGAGGGACCTTAGATTTCTAATTGACGATACAAACATTCATTTTAACCAATAAAATTAAGGAATCAAATTTTGATTTTCATCTTTTTGGGTGATAAAGTTAAAAAATATTATTTTGAAGGCTGGGTCAGGAACCCAGAACCTACAAAAACCTTCAGATTAACAGGTTAACGTTGATTGCAGAATCACCAATTGTAAGGTCGGGGTGCTTCACCCCGCCGAAAAAGACGTTCAACCAGAAAAATAGAGATAGGGAATTAATTTGTTATTTTTAATTGCAAAAAAAAACATTAAATTGATATTATCAAGCCTAATTTAATACGGGGCGTAGCGCAGTCTGGTAGCGCGCTTGACTGGGGGTCAAGAAGTCGTGAGTTCAAATCTCACCGCTCCGACCAATTTTAGAAAATGAGTGCGTGATCTTCATAATTTTAAGTTCTGACAGATCCGTACAACAGGTCTGAAAAAATGGCTTTTCAAAAATGAACAGCAATAAAAATCAAACGGAAAAACAGGGAAAAAACTTAAATTTCTGGTTGAGAGGATAAACATCTTTTTAAATCAATGAAATCAGGGTTTACATTATACTTTTATCACCCTTTGGGTGATCACGCAAGTCGGGATGAAAATTATATTTTAAAGGCGGGGTGAAGCACCCCGACCCTACAGAAACCATTTGCAATCAAACATTTAGGTTTGATTTCAGCATCCGCAACTGTAGGGTCGGGGTCCGTGACCCCGCCGAAAAAGACGTTTAACCAGAAAAACAGGGAAAAAACTTTTTTAGTTTTATTAGTTGACAGCATATGAGTATTATTATATCATTCCCGCACTTTTTAAGTAATGGGTCGTTAGCTCAGTTGGTAGAGCAGTACACTTTTAATGTACGGGTCGACGGTTCGAATCCGTCACGACCTACCATTTACTGGAAGAATTATGAACAAACAAAGAATTAACTTCCTGCACATCATTGAACTCCTTTTTGCAATTCCATTTGTCTTTATTTTACCAATCTTTCCTCGATTTTTAATAATATCTATATCCAAATCTATTGGCAAATTATGTTGTCTTACAAAAGGTCGTGATTACAAAGTATCCATGGCTAATCTTGATCTTGTGTTTGGAGATTCTAAATCGCACAAAGAAAAACAAAAAATAACAGCAGCATCTTTTTCATCATTTATTTTAACTGTGATGGATATGATATGGTTTTCGTTCCTAACAAAAAAAAGAATAAATAAACATGTGATTAATATGGCTGCCCTTGAGGCTCTTACCGAACAGGGAGCAGTCACAGTAACCGGGCACATTGGTAATTGGGAGTTACTTGCAAAAACGGGTGCTATGTTCTGTAAACAGCTTGTTACCATTGCTGCTCCATCAAAGAACAGATATATTGACAAACTCATTTCAAAGCTAAGAACAAGTGAAAAATTAATTATGATACCTAAACGTGGAGCATTAAAACAACTTCTCAAAGCTCTTAAAAATGAAGAAACAATTGCCATTGCGGCAGACCAGAACACTCTTCCAAAAAATGGAGGAACTTATGTGAATTTTCTTGGAGTGCCGGCACCTATCACGAGAGCACCTTTCCTGTTGGCGGAAAAGACCGGAAAACCTATATTTGTAGGCTACTGCATTCCAACAGAAAAGTATAAATATAAAATATATTTATCTAAACCATATTATATAACTGAAAAACAGAGCGAAGAAAAAGTTACTGAAGCTGTGATTAAAGAACTGGAAAAAACCATACTTGAACATCCGGAGTTCTGGCTATGGATGTACAAAAAATGGAAATATATACCAAAATCAATGGACGAAAGCAAATATCCATTCTGTGCAAAACGTCATAATCGGGAAAAATACTTCGATACAAAAGATAACATGTGAAGCTTTTACCAAAAATATATGAAAACCTGCTCGAATTTATCTGGCCGAGATTCTGTATAAACTGCAGCGAAAAGCTGAAGACCGGTCAGGGTATATTCTGTGAAGATTGTATAAATAGAATTAATTATATCCATATGCCATATTGTGATATATGCGGAGATCCTGTGGATGGAGATGTCAGAAAAAACTATACATGCCAATACTGCAACCAAAGAAATCCACACTTCTTAATGGCAAGGTCGGCAATACGATTTGATGGTGTTGCAAAAAAAACTATTTATGAGCTGAAATACAACAAGGAAACATACGTTGGCAAATACCTTGCTCAATTAGCCTTTCATACTATAGAAAATGAGTATGAAAATGTTATATTCGACTATGTAACATATATACCTCTCCACAAAAGAAAAACAAAACAAAGAACATTCAATCAATCTAAATTAATTGCACAATATATTGCAAAAATGCTGAAAGTAAATCTGGCAGCGGATTTATTGATAAGGTCAAAGTATACAAATACACAAACATTATTAAACTTTCAGGAAAGAAGAAAAAATATATCAGGTGCTTTTAAAGCAGCAAATATATCCAAACTTGAAAACAAAACCATACTTTTGGTCGATGATGTAATGACAACGGGAGCAACTGTTAACGAATGCTCTAAAGTTTTAAAAACAGCCGGAGCTCTTAACGTATATGTAATAACTGTCGCCCGAGGCTAGAACATTGCAAGAATGAAATGCTCTAATCCATCCAGGCAAGCAGTCCGTGCAGTGAACTCTCTCGAACCTTCCCGCTTCCTATAAAATCTCTGCCTTGACATATTTTATTAAATGCCAAAACAGTTCGCCCCGCTCTATTGGCTCCATCAACAAGTAACGAGTGAAAAAATGCATGTGACATCGACGAATTATTACTTGAAACTAATATGGTTCCATTTGCTTCCAATAACAACAATGACTTATAAATCAAATCATTGAAAGAATCTTTTACAGAAAAATGGCTCTTTTTGTTTCTGGAAAATGAAGGTGGATCCAAAACAATTGAGCTAAATTTGAGTTTTTCAGTTATAGCCCTATCAAGATATGTCAAAACATCAGATTGAACAAATGTCTCTTGATTAAATATTAAATTGTTCAATTCATAGTTCTTTCGTCCCCATTGAAGATTTTTTTTGCTGATATCAACATTAACTGTTTTACATCCATTAGATGCTGCATATACCCCAAATGAACAGGTATATGAAAAACAGTTTAACATTGAACTCTCTGATAATAAAACTGCTGACAACTTTTTACGATGATCTCTCATATCAAGAAACAGACCATTATTAACAGCATCGTTGCAGTCAATAAAAAATTTAAGCCCGTTTTCAACAACAATAGTTTTGCTGCAGCTGGTTGTATCTTTCAAAATAATTGTAGGAATCTCTTTTAAGGAGAGACCATTAGATGAACAACGAAGTTTTATAATAAAATATTCCGCGTCAACACAACTTAGAAATTTCAGCCCGATGTACTCAGCTCTCTTTTCTAGATTTTTATCGAAAATCTGCAAGACATAATGTTTGTTAAACTTGTCAAGTGTCACCCCTTCAAGTCCATCACCAATGCCGTTAAAAACTCTATATGCAGTAGAATCTATACCTTGACGACGTTTAAATGCATCTTCAAAAAAACCGGGTATTTTATGATATTCATTTGCCATAATCTTTAATTAATAAACTCATAGGCTAAAATTGATGTGGCATATATCGATGCCGTCTCAACTCTCATAATCAGCTTCCCAAATGATACAGGAATTCCTCCTTGCTCAACAAGAAAATTATGCTCTTTTTCCGTAAAATCTCCCTCCGGTCCAATAAAAACACCTATAGAATCAATGGATTTACCCTCTGTCTTGATTCTTTGAATAACTTTTTGTAATTTAACTGCGGAATCATCTAGCGATGCAATCAGGAACAAGTCAGGTTTCTCAAACTTCTCAAAAACACTTTCAACTGATACCACTTCGGTAATAGCAGGAATATCAGATCGACCACACTGCTTTGCCGCACTCAATGCAATAGAATGCCACCGACTGATTTTGTGCTGCTCAGCTTTAGAATCGATTATCTTAACAACAACCCGTTCGGTAATCATTGGTATAATTTCATGAACACCAAGTTCAGTACATTTCTCAATTAATGTGTCAATACGTTTACCTTTTGGTATTGCCTGATAAAGAGTTAACCTGAACGATTTTTCATCAGTAATAACATCCGATACAATTTTCAGACAAACAGCAGCATCATGTTCTCCGTTTTCATTGACAACAATAGCTCTTGTCTCACGCCCTTCTCCATCAAAAATTTCAACAGCCTCACCAATCTTTAATCTCATAACATGAGTAATATGATGCAGTTCGTCTTTTGATGGAAAAGCATATTTGCCCTGCCAATTATTCTGTTGTATATAGCATCTATGCATTTTGATGAATTCAATAGAATCTATACTATTTGTCCTTTAAAATAGCAGCTTTCTTTGCATAAAAAACATCTTTGTTCTTTTCAAAGGCTCGTTTGTCAGGATAATTTGAGTTTGTCTCTGAGTCCAACAAATCTTTCAAAAGTTTTTTCTGTTTAGATGTCAACTTTACCGGAACCTCCGGAATGATTCTAATATGCAGATCTCCCTGTCCGTGACCACCAAGTCGTGGAACTCCTTTACCACGGAGCCTGAAAGTCTTACCTGTTTTGGAACCGGCAGGAATCTTTAAACTTGCTTTTCCATCAATCGTCGGAATCTCAATACTTCCGCCAAGTGCACAAAGTGCAAATGATACAGGATACTCACAAAGAAGATCATTACCCTCTCTATGAAACACAGAATGCTCTTTTATGTGAAGCACAACATAAAGATCACCGGCTGAACCGCCACGAATACCACTCTCTCCTTTACCTGAAAGTCTAAGTCGAGAACCACTCTCAACTCCCTTTGGAATAGACAATGTCATATGCTTCTTCTTCTTTACTCTACCTGTCCCGTTGCAATCTGAACATGGATTGGAATTCATCATCCCTTCTCCATGACAAACCGGACAAGTCTGACGCATTTGAAAGAATCCTCCACCTGAAGTTATCTGACCTGCACCACCGCAATGTTTGCAAGTCTCCTTTTTGCTTCCCGGAGTAACTCCTGAACCGTTACATGTACCACACTGGGTACCGATAGGCAAGGTAATCTCACGCTTTGATCCAAAAATTGCCTCTTCCAGATCAATCTCAAGATCAAATCGAAGATCATTACCTCGCTGTCCTCCATTTGATGAACGCCTGGAACCGCCGCCTCCTCCAAAAAAATCATCAAAAATTGCACCGCCACCGCCACCAAACAAATTGCTTAAAATATCCTGCAAGTCCGATTCGTGGGTAAAATCTCTGTTAAAATCAAATCCACCCTGACCAAATGATGACTTCACTCCTTCATGACCAAAACGATCATACTTGGCCCTCTTGTTTGGATCACTTAAAACCTCATAAGCTTCTGAAACTTCTTTAAATTTTGACTCTGCTTCAGTATCTCCCGGATTTTTATCCGGATGAAATTTCATCGCAAGCTTACGATAAGCCTTTTTTATCTCTTCAGCTGTGGAAGATTTTGTAACACCTAATAATTCATAATAATCTTTTTTTGTTGCCATTTTTTATTTTTCCTCTTCTGAAGTTTCTGGTTTTCCACTAGATACAACAACCTTTGCCGGTCTAATCAACTTATCTCCCAACTTATACCCTTTGCTGATCTGGGTAATAACCATATTCTCATCAACATCCTCTGATGGTATATAAGAAAGTGCTTCATGCATATTAGGATCAAACTCACAATCTAATGCTTCAATATTTTCTAAACCAAATTTGCCTAGCGTTGAATATAGCTGTCCGGCAACCATCTGAAAACCTTCAACAAAAGCCTTTGTATTTGAACTCTCCTCAATTGCTACATCTGCCGACTGTAAAGCTAAATCAAGATGATCCAAAACAGGCAATAACTCTTCAATTAAATTTTCATTTGCCTGAATATACATATCTTCACGTTCCCGAACCATACGCCTTCTGTAATTATCAAAATCAGCCCGTAGCCTTAATAATTGATCATTTAAAGTTATGTTCTCATCAGAAATCTTTGCAATATCTTCTTCAACATTCTGACCTTCGTCACTCTCAACTGTCTGCTCTGGTTCAAGAACTTCTACATCTTCTTCAACAGAATTATCTTTCTTCGCTTTCTTTGTGTTTTTTTTATCTGTTTTTTTCATTATTTATCTTTCATTTAAAATATATTTTATATAAAATCTTATTAAATTTTTTGGAAGCCCAAAATTCATATGGTATTCCCTCTTTATTATGCAACTTGGTAGTTAACATTTATACGCGAAAAAAATCAAGCAAAAAATCAACAAAACTATGATAAATAACAATGATATTTTACTTTTTCAGGGTGATTCAATCACCGACTGTGGAAGAAACAAAGAAATTGCAGAGCCTAACAACTATGATGCTCTTGGAAACGGATATGCCAAAAATATATCTTATGATGTCCTTACAAGATATGCCGGCTTAAAAATAAAATGCTATAACAGAGGAATAAGCGGAAACAAGATTACCGACTTAACTGCTCGGTGGAACAGGGATGCCATAAACCTAAAACCTGACATCATAAGCATACTGATTGGTGTTAATGACACATGGCACGGCAAAAACCATAACGATGGAGTATCGGTTGAACGCTATGCTCAATACTATAAAATGTTACTTGATTTCACAATGCAGGAACTACCTGATGTAAAACTAGTACTTTGCGAACCTTTTGTACTATTGTCCAATCTAAAAAACTGGGCTGTTTCAGAAGACTGGCTGCCTGAAATAGAAGCTCGCAGCAGAATTGTTCAGCAACTGGCAAAAGACTTTGACGCAACATTTGTTCCTTTCCGGAAAGAACTTGATGAAGCTCTGAAAAAGGCTCCGCCTGAATATTGGCTGGGTGACGGTGTACACCCGACACATACCGGACACAAACTTATGGCGAACGCATGGACAAAATACACGGGAATTTAAACTGTCGCACAAATCAGCCTCATCCGTCCGATTGGTCGCAGCAACCCAATCCGTCCGATGGACCTGATATTAAGATATTGTCTTGCTGTCACACAAGTTGTTGTTTTGGTAAAAATGGCTTTTCAAAATTTAACTAAAAAATATTTTTATACATTATGATAACACCAAATAAAAAAAACAAATTAGCCGACAGAATGAAAGAACTTAAAATCTTCGACGATGACCTCGAAGAAAAATTCGTCCTAGGCTCCGGCAAAGGCGGACAGAAAGTCAATAAAACAAGCTCATGTGTCGTACTTAAGCATATCCCTACAGGTATTGTGATCAAATGCCAGAAAGAACGCTCAAGAGAAATAAATCGATACGCTGCAAAAAAAGAACTGTGCGAACGTATCGAAGAAAAAGAACTGGGTATTAAATCTGCAAGACAAAAGGCATTCGAAAAAATTCGCCGTCAAAAACGAAAACGCTCTAAACGCGCAAAAGAAAAAATGCTCGCAGACAAAGCACACCAATCCACAAAAAAAGAAAATCGCAAAAATATCAATCCCAAAGACCTGTAGAGGTAGGCTTCGTACCTACCTGAAAAAGGTACAGACGAGATTTATCGCACCTCTCTTAGATTTATTCCGTCTCTTCCTAAACATTAACTGACCCTTGTCAATTAACCATTAATCATTACCCATCAACCATTAACCGTTAACCATTATTTATCTCTCTTTTCCTAATTTTAATCATAACAATATTTGCTGTTAAAAAAACAGGAATTAAAAGTAGCCAGAAACCATAAGATGAACCACTCCTGTCCATAGAGATACAGCACCATGCTGATAAAAGAGCAAGATAAACAATATAACTTCCGGTAGAATTCAAAATAAACATGATTGGTAAAATCAATAGTAACCAGGTCATAAAAAATGCAAGCGTATCAGATGGCAGATGATAAGTCTGACCAATCAAAGCAATCGTTGCCCCAACCGAAATCGAGTAGAATAGACCAGCAGATTCTTTCCAGACAATACTCTCTTTCTTTAATACAAAAAAACTCCAAACCGCTCCAATCAAAATTGGTAATATAGAAATAAATGTTCTTGCAGGACGACCAAAAACATCCCAGTTATGTGCTAAAATAAGAATAATTCCTCCGGCAATGCTTAATGAACCCAACACAGCAAAAGCAATTAATATCCAATGAATACTGCTTGTTGTCTTTTTGTCATAATATTCATTGATTTCACGATAAGTAATATCAGAAATCACCTGCTCATCTCGTAGAACATCAATCTCCGACTTAAATAATTTCAATCTCCACGAAGATATCTTTCGCATAATTTCCCCCTTTTACTATTTTTAAAAGTCTAAAACTTTAAAGAACAAACATCAAACAAAAAAAATAAAGATCACCTCATAACACACGGTTTTTTCTTTAAGCACCCTTAAATGACTTAATTTAAAGAATTTACATTTTTTAATAGACAATTGACCCCATTTATGGTTTCATATCATGGAATTT
>CAYTUX010000222.1:0-7964 GCA_964441455.1 uncultured Victivallales bacterium
CCTCCCGAGCTGCATTCTAACATTAGGTTGACAGCAGGTAACCCAGCCACTAATAAAACACCGCCGGAGGCATTCCAAAGTTTACCATTTACCTTTTACCATTTACACTTTTTATGTCCTAGGCGTCCGCCAAAACTAATTTTCATCCCGCCTTGCGTGAACAACCAACAATTAAAACCTTAATTTAATTGAACAAAATACATGTTTGTTGTCTCTGCCAGAAATCTAAGGTTTACATAATGATGTTTAGAAGAGATGTTGTTACACCAAAATATATAAGTAGTGCTGATATATCATTTGCAGACGATATAAAAGGACCAGATGCAATTGCCGGATCAATTTTTATTTTATCCAGAATAATTGGAACAATAGAACCGAATAGGGTGGCAAATATCATTGCGGAACATAGAGCCAGACCGACAACTGCAGCAAGTTTATAGGTTGATATGGCTGCAGGTGTTTGTCCTATTATAAAATATGCCCATCCCGCAATAAATATTCCACATATCAAGCCCATGAGAACTCCTGTTAACATCTCTTTCTGAATATGTTTAAGGATGTTTTTATTTTTAAAACGTCCTAAAGCAATACTGCGGACAACCAGTGTTGAGGATTGCAAACCGGTATTACCACCCATACCTAAAATTATGGGAACAAATGCAACAAGTGTTATTGCTTCTCTAGATACAAATATATTAAATTTGTTAAGGATGTAACTGGTAAAAAATCCTCCTATAAGGGTTAAAAACAGCCATGGAAGTCTGAGTTTACAGCTGGTAAATGGAGATACAGTCTCAATCTCATCGTCGTGAGAACCGGCAAATTTGAAAATATCTTCAGATGCTTCTTCTTCCATAACATCAATGACATCATCAAAAGTGATTCGCCCCACAAGAACATTTTGGGAATCAACAACCGGTATGGCTTTCAGATCATACTTGGAAAATTTTCTGACAACTTCTTCCTGGTCAGTATCGACATCGACAGAAATCATATCGGTATGTGCAATATTTATAAGTTCCTGTCTTTTATCTTTTGTCCTTACAAGTTCCCACAAATCCATATAACCAATCAATTTATGCTCTTTGTCGACTATATATGCATATAAGAATGGTTCTTCCTCGTCAATATATGCAATTTCATTAATAGCTTCCTGAACAGTCTGATTTTCCTGCATTGCCACAACATCGGTAGTCATAATACCGCCGGCGGTATCATCTTTGTATTTTAGAAGTTTGCGAACATCCTCAGATTCTTCATCTTCCATAAGATTAAGAACTTCTTTTGAACGTTCATCTGTTAGTTCACCAATAATGTCAGCAGCATCATCAGGAGACATATCTTCGATAATATAACTCAATTCATCATCAGTTAAAGAATTAATAATATCATTTTCAGCAATATCTTCAAGTTCAGCTAAAACATCGGGTTTGGCATCTTGCGGCAAAATGTTAAACAGAGTTTTATGTATACTGCTTGGAGAAGTATTTATAACTTCAGCAATATCAGCAACATGCATTTCAGCAAGTAGTTTTGCAACATCATTCCATTTTTGTTTATCAATCAGCTCCTGCAAATATTCATATGTTGTTTCTTCGATTGGCATAAAAAAATCCTTTTTTAGTTTTAAGAAATTAGTTTAAAGTTATACGCACCATATTTTAAGTTTGAGTCCAGACACTTCTTATATTGCTAACGATGGTGCTGCATCAATTGTTGTTTTTTCATCTGTAATAATTGCTCCACCAGCTGCAGCTAAACCTGCAATCATTGCCGCATTATCACCGCAATACTTCGGCTGAGCAAGCAGTATGGGTATTTTATTTCTTTCAGCCATCTGAGTCATTCTTAATCTTAATGCACTATTTAATGAAACTCCTCCTCCAATTGCAAATGCATTGTATTTTTTTGTTTTTAAAGCTAATTCACATCTTGTTTCAATAGCATGCACAATTGCCTCCTGATAACTTGCCGCAATATCACAAATTTCCTGATCTCTGCCATCTAGCGGATTTTTCTTCAAGTAATACATTAATGCAGTTTTAAGTCCACTGAAACTGAAACATAGCTTTGGTTCAAGCCCATTAAGATTCATGCTGCTTTCTGATGGTCTGCATTTTGGAAATTTGACATATTTTATATCGCCGTTTTTTGCCATCTTATCTATAATTGGACCACCCGGATATCCTAAGTCAAGCAAGTTTGCAGCTTTATCAAAAGCTTCACCTGCCGCATCATCAATAGTCTGACCAACAAGTTTATATGAATGAATTCCATTAACCTCAACAATACTGGTATGACCTCCTGATACAACAAGAGCTAAAAATGGACACATATCTTCAAAATTCAAATCATTATCAAGGAACACAGAATATATATGAGCTTGCAGATGGTTTACCCCCATAAGTGGTTTATTTAAAACCATTGCAAGAGATTTGGCGGCCGACAGACCAATCAGCAGTGAAGATGCCAGTCCCGGACCATAAGTTACCGCAATTGCATCGATATCATCAAAGCCTGTGTTTGCCTGTTTAAAAGTCTGTTTAATGACCGGTTGTATGTTTCGTACATGTTCACGTGAGGCAATTTCCGGGACAACACCTCCATATGGACTATGTATATCAATCTGAGAGTTTACAATGTTTGCAAACACGGTACCATTTGAATCAACAATTGCACCAGATGTTTCATCGCATGAGCTTTCAATTGCAAAAATTTTCATAGTTATTCTTTTCGTTTTTTTACGAGGACCAAATGACTAATGACCAAGGACTAAAAGTTTTTTTAAGCTTGTCTTCACCACAGACAAAATCTCTTTTTCTTAAATCTTATTTTTTTACTCAAGGTAACGCAAGCTTCCAGGCAGGCCATTCGTTGCACTCATTGCTGTCGCAGGCTCCAGCCTCACTTCCCTTTGGTTGTGTGTCTAAAGCAACGCAGTGGTCTACGTTGTGCCGCCTCAAGCCGTTGTCTCCACCATTATCCTCAACTTTCAATTGTTTAAAACCTGTCTAAACATCTGACGAACTAACTGTCTAACTAAATTTTAAATATGTTTCCACGTAATCTTTCACACCATCTTCAACCGACATAAATTCATGTTCAAAGCCGGTTGCTCTGATTTTTTCCATATTTGCTTCAGTAAAATATTGATATTTTCCTTTCAAATTTTTAGGCATATCAATATATTCGATATCCGGTTCAATATTCATAGCCTTAAAAAGAGCTTTGATGAGGTCGTTCCAGCTTCTTGCATTTCCTGTTCCGCAATTATACAATCCGGATACATCCATGTTCTCGTAAAAATAGAGTGTCTGTTCAACAGCATCTTTAACATAAACAAAATCACGTAATTGTTCACCATTTTTATAATCAGGGTGATGAGATTTGAATAGTTTAACTTTACCGGTTTTTTTGATCACAGGATATGATTTATTAATCAATGACCGCATATCCCCTTTATGGCATTCATAAGGTCCGTAGACATTAAAATATTTAAGTCCTGCAATACTGTTGAAATATCCTTCTTTTTGAGCAGTAAGATCAAAGAGATGCTTTGAAAAACCATACATGTTCAGAGGTTCAAGTTTGTTTAATTTTGATGTGTCATCATCGTATCCATGATTTCCGTCACCGTATGTAGCGGCACTTGATGCATAGATAAATTTTGCATTATTTCTTAGTGCCCATTGGCAAAGTTTTTGAGTGTAATGATAGTTGTTATTCATCAGATAGTTTGAGTCAAGCTCTGTTGTGGAGCTGCATGCTCCAAGATGAAATATGGCATCTATATTAAAAAATTCATTATCGGCAATGCGTTTGATAAAATCATTTTTATCTATATAATCATTGAAATTAAGACCGACTAAATTTTTCCATTTTTCTGAAGTACCCAAATTGTCAACTATGATTATGTCATCTTTTCCTTTTTCATTTAGTCCTGCGACTAAATTTCTGCCAATAAATCCTGCACCACCGGTAACTATTGTCTGCATATCAAACTCCTTGATTTCTTAAAATATTTTCTAACTATTATATATTAACCGGAGTTAGTTTTCAAGGTCAATATTTAAAATAGGCTTCCTTACTCACGGTTTTTTACTTGAATGTTTTGGTTTATTAGATAATAATACATTTATTAATAATTTTTAAGGGGTTTAAAATGAGTGAACAACAACCATCCATATACTCAGTAGTGATTGGTTTCAATTTGGCAGAAGATACGGTAGAATCTTTTAAGAGCTTAGAACAAAGTACATACAAGAATTTAAAACACATTTTTGTTGATAATAAAAGCAGTGATGACTCTGTTCAGCGGGTTCTTGATGATGTTCCGGAAGCTGCTGTTCTTGAAACAAATAATAACACTGGTTTTGCACGGGGGAATAATGTTGGTTTTCACTATGCAAACAGCAAGGATGCAGACTATGTTCTGATGATCAACAATGATACCACCGTAGATCCTCATATGGTGGAAGAGCTTATGAAAATTGCAGAGGCTTCTCCTGAAAATGGCGTAATTGTTCCTAAAATTTACTACTATGATCATAAAGATGTAATTTGGTCTGCAGGATGCAGCTATAAGCCAAAGTTTCCTCCAATGATTACAATGAATCAGACCTCCAATGCCGATGATGGAATTTTTGATAACATTGACGATTTGGATTTTGCAACAACTTGTTGTCTTCTTATTCGCAAAGAGGTGTTTGAAAAGGTTGGACTTCTGAATCCAAACTGTTTTCTGTTCTGGGAAGATTATGATTTTTGTGCAAGAGTCAGAAAAGCCGGATTTAAAATAAAGTTTGCTCCAAAAGCAATAATGTGGCATAAAGTTTCTAAAACAACACAGGAAAAGAAACCGAGCCCATTTATATGGAATGCAAGGGCAAAGAGTAAATCAATTTTTGTCAGATCTTTTCCGGAATATGGATTGGGTTGGTTTGGCTATCCGATCTTTGCAGCACTTGGATTTTTGTTTAATGAACGCAGAAAGATTTTAATTCCATTTTTAAAGGGTTGGTATGAAGGAAGCAATATAGAATTGAAGCCGATACCGGGCTATCAAGAAGAGATTGAAGACCCGTATGATGTAATCCGCGAAAACAATCAATGAAAACCTTAGGGGGGGAGACCTGTCTCGCCCGCTTTATTAATTTGTTTAAAATTAAAGAAAAGAAAATAATGAAAAATATAATAGCAATAATTTTTATGGCTGCTCTTTGTGTTTATGCCGACGATGTCTCTCAAAAAGACAAAGCAAAATGGCGATTAAGTGTTCGAACTTCAACCTCCCGTGCAATTAGTGCAGCAGGAAATCTTTCAGAGATGAGCGTTGATCAGAAGGCAGTTTTTGCTAACTACCTGAAAACAGAGATGTTGGAAAATGTTGCAGAATATAAGAATCCGGAAAGTGCAGAGAAAAAACTTTACAGCAAGATTGAAGCTAAAAAACATGCAGAGTATGATGAAATTCTTGAACAAATCAGCAAGCAGGCAACAGAGACAAGTCCGATACAGGTTACTGTAGAAGATATTATTAAAATGGGGGGAGATGCTTTGGTTGAGGCAAAAAAGTCAAAAACAAAATCATTTATGGATGCAAATTATAAGGCAATTTTTGATGTGTCAAGAAAAGAGGCAATTACTAACCAGAAAAAAGAGATTGCTGAAATTGCAATTTTTCCAAATTATGCCATTTTAAATGATTTTTTTGTGAAAAAGGTGAAAACGGCACCTTTGATGTTGTCCAAGGAACAACAGCAGCTGTTAAACAAGGAGGTACTCAAAGAGGTCGAAAATACCAAGTCTGTTTTTGATGAACTGGAAGGGTATGTAAAACATCAGAATACAGTTGTCAATACAGAAATTGACTATCAGCTTAATTTCAGAAGAAAGAATATTGAAGAATCACTAAATAGTGTTAAGCAGATATCAAATATCTATAATGAATCTCTGATTTTCAATTATGTATCTAATAATCTGGCAAAAGTTGTTAAAGATAATTATAAGGATTATGATACTACTATTCCTAAATATGACCTTTTTACACCTAATATTGAATATATTCAAAAAAAATCAAAAGAGATTGAACAGATAAAGTTGATTAATTTTATCAATTCAGCAGACCTTAAAATAACAGAGGAATCAATTGTTTCAAAAGTAAAAGCTGATTTGAGTGAACATCAGAAGATTGATGCCAGCAAAATTCTTATAACTGACAGATGTTTAAAAGAGGCTCCTGCTGTATTGAAAAATCAATATGTTAAATTTGTCGGCATACCTGAATCAAGTGAATTTCTTTTGACTGAACTTGATAAGCAAGAGAAATCTTATGAGACTCTCAAGAAAAAGGTAGAACAACAGTTGAAAGTTACTCTGCCCAGTGCGAGATTTGTCATTGTTGAGGAACAGCTTGCTGAATTTTTTCCAAGGTCCCTTGATGAAACTAACTTTGAAGAGTCAGATATAATTGACTACTATAAGTCAGAAAGCTTGGGAATTGATAAAATGGATGATGTCTTTTCTTTTTATAAAATACCGGAAGAGAAATCAAAAGAGATTTCACCAATATTACTGGAGGAAACTAGAGCAAAAGTTATATTGATAACTAAGAAAAGATTGGAAGAACAGTTGGAGTCTTTAAAGACACAGCTTTCCATTCTGTATAATCTTGAAACAGAACAGAAAGACCTCCTCAAAGAGAGTATTCGAGAGGGAAAAACTAAAGATGAACTTTTTATAAGCTGGATGCAGAAAATTAAAGCAGAATATTTAACCGAATATCCAAAAATTGCAGAAAAATTTCCGGAAATCTATCAATATGTGCAGGATGAACTGAAAAAGATAATTTCTCAATATTTTGATGCTGTTGAAAAAGAACAGCAACAGCAGCAGGAACAAAAAGTCCTTGAGCCAGAAATAAGCTCTGTTCAAAGTACAAGTCAAGAAACCGAAGAGATTATCGAAAAGATTGAGCCGGAGGAAGAGGAAATAGAAGAGGTTGAAAAAGAGCAGGAAGAAGTTCCATCAACTGTACAGGAGGACAAAGGCATTACAGAAGATATGAAAGAAATTCTCGGCATGGCTGATTGCCTTATTGTCTTCTCTGACCTGGATGACGGAAATTCAAAGGTTGCATTTTTACTGCCAAGTAGCGGATTAGTTGTTGAAGAAGTCTTTAATCCAGAGGATATTGAAGCTTCAGCAGAAGATATCGGAGGTGCAATCGGTCAATATCTTAACACGATTGTTGAAGGAAAAACATCTTCAGACAGTTCACTTTTTGGATTTGGTAAAAAGGACGAAAAGAGCATTAAAATTTTCGTGCTCATCAAGAGTAACCGTACACGACATCTGATGACAGTTATTTTAAGAAAAAACCTGATTGACAATATAAAGAAACTTTCTAATGAAAAACAGCAGAAACTTCTTATTCATTGGGAGGAAGCACTGTAATTAATTGAAGATCAATTAATTAGTCAGATGATTAGTTCGTTAGATAGTTAGATAGGCGTGGAATAGCTCCGCAGGTATTTATGTGCATTTTAGATGCAGAGTGCTCCAGCCCTGTTTACCGTCAGGCAAAGAGTTTGAAACTTAACACTTAGCACGTGCCACTTAACACGTTTTCCAGGGTGGCCGAGTCTGCGAGGACGGGAGGGGTTCTCCCGCCCAAGTAAACCTTGCATATCAGTGTTAAATTGCAAGTTTACCCCGGGAGGGTCATCGTCCCCGATGACTAAAATTAAGAAGAAACTGTAGGGATAAAACAGCTAGCTTTGCTAGTCACGCAAGGCGGAGTCTGTATCTCCTTGATTTAAAACGAAATAGGTCTGTTAAGAGTATAAAACTTTTGACAGAACCCAATTTGTTAAAAGAAGATAAAATAATTCCTGCAGAAGATAACAAAGAAAACTAAGGATTTACTCTTATTCATCTTTGTTAACTTAGTTCTCTTGAGCGAT
>CAYTUX010000223.1:0-2733 GCA_964441455.1 uncultured Victivallales bacterium
TTGCATTTCTCTTTTGTTTTTAGTAGCTGGGTGATAAAAGTATAATGTAAACCCTGATTTCATTGATTTAAAAACATGTTTATTCTCTCAATCAGAAATCTAAGGACTAGAAAAAGAGCTTAATCAGTTAGTCTGTTAGTTTGCCACTTCGCTCTGCTTCCCGCAGACGGGACTCGCAAAGCTAATGTGTTGGATACTCTCTCTTTTCTCCGCTCACCTCGGGGCTTGTCCCCGTGGAAGCCATGATCAGAGCGACAACCCGTGCAACATAACAACACGAGCAAAGCTCGCTCCTGCTCATCAAATATTATCTTTTTTTGACACATGACTCATGACGCCAGACGCATGACAAACCAAGATGCCGATGAGAACATCGGCGCTCCCGGAAAACACCCGTCTAACTGTCTAACTCTCTAACGGTCTAACTGATTTTCCCATTAACCATTATTTTATTTTTCTCTGCGTCCTCTGCCTGCCTGTGCGATGCTCGCACGCAGACAGGGGTCTCTGCACGAAAAATTCTTTTGGTTGCCTGCCTGGCGGCAGACAGGCGTCTTGTCCGCCCTAAGTTCTTCTTGTCGCACCTTAAGGAACAAAGGCGGATGCCTACTTAGCGGTTAAAAATCTTCTATTCTTCCTCTTTTACTTTTTTTTCTCAGAAAAAACTTAAATATTATTGCAATAAGAATTATTTAACTGATATATTACTCTAAAACAAAACAGGAAAAACCATGAAAATAAAAAAAATAGAGCTACCGGAAAAATGGCTCGTCCACAGCTACTACACAATGTGCCCTTATGCACCCGATGGCTCAGAAAGAATTGTTGTTGCAGCTGCCGACCTTAAAACAAAAATTGGCAAAGTATACATACTTAAAAACAACAATATCCTTAATGAGTTTGGGAAGAACAAAGTGGAATCAAACTTTTTTCATACCGGTTTCTGGCAGACCTGGAGTCTTGATTCTAAATTTATATATTATCAGGGGGGAAACCTTAAAGAACCTCTAATTGTTAAACATGAGATTGCAACCGGCAAAGAAGAATCTTTGATTGGAGATATGGAAGGTGCACCGCCTAATGGTGAGCCAATTGTTTCATGCCTGATGGGTATGTTGTATGCAGCCGGATACGGTATAGGTGTATATAATCCTGAAATATCTCCTGCTCCATTTGAGGCAAGAGATAAGCATGGACTATTTGAATACAGCTTTGAGAATAACAGCCAAAGACTTGCTCTAAGTGTTAATGACGTCCTAAATCAGCACCCTGAAAAAGAAATGCTACTTGAACTGGATAAAAAACTTAGCATAGAGACAAACACACCGGCAGGTCTTACTCTTATGACATACTGCCCAAGATGGAATCCGCAAGGAACCAAATTTCTTTTCTATTTCGGCAACCACTGCATAAAACGCGATGAACCCAAAATAGCATATGTTTTCACATGTAACAAAGACTTTACAGACTTACACCTTGCCCTGAATCTTAATAAAGGTGGAGTTCATTGGTCTTGGCATCCTGATGGCGAACACCTTATTGGTTACGGCAAACCTGATGATAACAAAGAACCTGACAGGACATGCATGTCGATTGTAAAATATGATGGCACAGGCTACAGACAATTATGCTCAAACTATGGATATGGTCATCCAAGCATCTGCCATACCGACTATAATCTTCTTGTTACAGACACATATGATGGATATATTATTCTTTGGAATATAAAAGATGACAGATGCATTTTTAAAGAACACTTTTCAAATATGAATGTAAAAACTTTTATAAAAGGTCAATCTTTAAGAAATGAGACACGTGTATGTCATCATCCTGTGTTCACTCCCGATGGAAAAAAGATTATCTTCAATGCAATGGAAGGTGAATTATCAATGCTGTTCAAAATAAAATCAATATTGGAATAAAAATGAGTATAATAGAAAATTTTTTAACCCGTGGACATAGCTTCACAAGAAAAAACACTCTTGGAGGTAAAATTGCCTGCAAACTTGGATACCGGCTTGCTACAAGAAGTAAAAACACTCAAATTGACAAAAGTTCCGGAATAAGCCCGAATGCCCTAATAAATTCTCGTGGGCACAATCTGAAAATCGGCAAAAATTGCGTAATATCAACCGGGGCACAAATTCAAGGAAATATTGATATTGGCGATGATTCTTCCGTTCAGGCATATTCTGTTTTAGTTGGATACAAAGATGGACAAATTAAAATTGGTAATGGTGTAAGAATCGCTCCCCACTGCATGATTATTGCTGCAAACCACATTTTTTCAGACACATCAAAACCAATTCATAAACAGGGACTTGAAGGCAAAGATATAAAAATTGAAGATGATGTCTGGATTGGCGGTAATGTCAATATAACTGCCGGTGTGACAATTGGCAGCGGCTCAGTCATTGGTGCAGGCTCTGTTGTAACCAAAAATATTCCACCAATGAGTATAGCTGTAGGAGCTCCGGCAAAAGTCATTAAAACAAGATTCTAAATCGTCTTTTCCACCGAAGGTAGAGGCTTGATGAATATCAAGCAATGTAATGCAGAGAAATGGCAATTACTTTAGAGCATTGCAAGAATGAAACGCTGTAAATATGTGAGATGAGGACAACGCTGAATTTTAAAAAAAATAAAGAATAGCAGAGCCTATTGTGCTTTTTTTTGAAAAATGCAGCGGAAGCCACAATCCATAGGTTTACTGCGTTTCAATCTTAAAATGCT
>CAYTUX010000224.1:0-2592 GCA_964441455.1 uncultured Victivallales bacterium
CCAGCTACTAAAGTATAAAAAATATTTAACAAACTTACATTTCTCTTTTCTTTTAGTAGCTGGGCAAAAAACAAAAAGTCAATCCCTAATTCTATTGATACAAACAGATATTTATCCTCTCAACCAGAAATCTAAGGATTTAATTATACATTTTTTTTATTTTCACATTCAAACATTTAAGAATTCTTTAACTTACACACTTGTGGATTGTCGAAATTTCTTCAGTCTTCCCTCCAGCGTAAATATTCAATTTTGTTTCTATTATAATTTGCAACGCACCAGATGGAGCGGCTTATATTTCCCATTGTACCTTCGGATGTAATTCGATAAGTTCCAGACTTAGTTGTTATGTAACTTTTGAGAGAGTTCGGAAGCTCCAACCTTGCCAAGAAATCAGACTCATCTTTAAACGGTTCCGCTTCAATCTCTTCTATTTCTGACAAAAAGCCTTCTCGTTCTTCAATTATTGCACCTGCAACAAGTTCATCAATTTCCGGCAATGTCATAAGTACTCGCTTGTCTGCTGTATTCACGTCCACTTTCCCGTCACCATAAACTGTCAACATATCTGCAAAGCCATCAAACATAATCGGCTCAATATCCTCCTTTTCACTGCCGGGCATAATGCCCCCGTAAACCAGTGTTCTTGAAAATCCTTTAATAAGAAGCAGCTCACCCACCGAATCAAGATATCCATTGCGTGCGTTATAAGGCTTTTCAAGATTCATATAGTAGTCATCTGATTCTGCTCCATCAATTCTTGATATTCCATCTTTGTCAACCCAATCATCAAAACTATCAATAAGCTCCGGCCACATAGTTTCCGGAACATTTGTAAGTTCAAAAATTCTCTCCCAATCATCTGCTTTAAGTCTGTTAACGTTTCGACGTGAACGTTCAGATGTGATATGAAGTCTTAACGTTCCTCCTGCAATTTTCTTTTCAACAACAACAGTATTATTCAGTGCCAGATCTTTTGCTCCCGGAAACCATATATCATCTTCCTTTTCAAGTGAAAGAGATAACGCTTCTTCAGCTGACATATTTGGATTTATCTTTTTACTCTTTGCAATTAAAAGTCTCGCCACCTGTATTCCGGAAAGAGCAATGGCATCTGCTTTGTCGCGTTTACGATAAAATGATGTAATTCGCGATTGTATATGAGCCTCAAATGAGAAAGATCCAACTATTATCGAAAGAATAATCACAATCCATAAAACAATTATTAATGCTGATCCCTGCTTATTCCTCATGTCATTTAATCCTTTTTGTCATTAAAATGACTTCTTTTATTAAAGCTTCAACAGCAGCATCTTTGGCTACTGTCAATTTGTACTCACCGTGGACATATAGAGCAAATTTATCTTTACCACCACATAGTGCAACATCTACATCACTTGCTTCACCTGGTCCGTTAACAATACATCCCATAATAGCTACAGATGGCATTTGGACTTCCGGATTGTCCTGCATAAACTTTTCCAGTTGAGCCTCTACTTGCAAAGCAATTGACTTCACTTCAACTTGTGTTCTCCCACATGTTGGACAAGAGATGACGTTTGCTCCTTGAGCTCTTAATTCCAGACTTCTTAAAATTTCAAGTCCGGTTTTGATTTCAACCTCCGGTTCATCTGTCAGAGAAACCCTTATTGTATCACCAATACCTTCAACTAGCAACACGCCTAGAGCAACAGATGACTTAATTGTTCCTGCAAAGCTTGTACCGGCTTCTGTAACACCAATATGAAGCGGATAATCAATTCTTTTAGATAAAAGTCGATATGCATCAATGGTTCTAAGCACATCTGAAACTTTTACTGAAACTTTTATATTGTAATAATCCAAATCTTCTAATATTCTAATATGTTCTAAAGCACTTTCCACAAGAGCCAAAGGCGTTTTGCCATACTTAATCTCAATATCCTTTTGAAGCGAACCCGCATTAACCCCAATCCTAATTGGTATATTCTTTTCAGCTGCAGCTTTAACTACTGCCTCAACCTTAGAAGTCTCTCCAATATTACCCGGATTCAACCTTAATCCGGCAACTCCGGACTCAATAGACTGAAGTGCAAGCTTATAATCAAAATGTATATCTGCAATCAATGGAACTGAAACCTGATTTGTTATCTCTTTTAAAGCCTTTGCAGCCTCCATATCAACAACAGCAAGTCGCACAATATCACCACCAACCCTCTCAATAGATCTGATTTGAGAAACAGTAGCATCAATATCCCTGGTATCTGTCTTTGTCATTGTCTGAACTGATATCGGAGAATCTCCCCCAACAGACAGCTCACATAAAAAAATTTTTCTTGTCTTTCTTCTTTCAATATTCATGACTTTATTATGTTGGTTTTTAATCAATAAATCAAGTCTAAAAAATCGTTTCTGATTTATATCCCTGTTTTTCTGGTTGAATGCTATCTCGACAGCCCCGCCCTTACTTTGATTCTTAAAATTTCAAAGTGAGGGCGGGGCGGATCTACAGAAAACATTTGCAATCAACAATTTAGATTTGATTGCAGTATACGCAACTGTAGGGTCGGGGTCCGTGACCCCGCCGAAAAGGGCATTCAACCATAAAAATAG
>CAYTUX010000225.1:0-3363 GCA_964441455.1 uncultured Victivallales bacterium
AATCAGAATAAAAAAAAGTTATTTTTTTTCATTTTTTTCTTGTACATCCCCCCATACTTTTAATATATTGCAGCTATATATCAATAATCTTGCTCAGCAGTTGATCAAAGACTTATTGAGAAGTTACACAAAAATGCCTTGAAAAAAATTATTGACGCCTCAATCACAAATAATACAGTCGTTGCCGGCGAACTCAAAAGTTATCTTGGCAACGAAGTGTCATGGGCAGAAATAAAGATGACTCTGGCACATCTTGACAGTAAAGAAAACACCTAAAATTAATCATAATCTTTTAAAAATTAATATATAATTAGGACACAGCTAATTTAAATCTTGTAAAATTAATAATTTTTTGATAAATTCAACTTGTAATTTTAATCAAACTAAAACACGGAGGTCGCTATGGCTATACCAAGAGTAAAAGTTGATGGAAGAAGCATCTATCACACGTTTCAAAGATGTGTTGACGGAACGTCCTTGATGGACTCTGAATATAAAAAGGAGAAGTTCCGTCAGATAATGAGAGCTGTTGAGCAGTATAGTGGTTGCAGGGTGTTAACCTATGCAATTATGAATAATCATTATCATATTCTGCTTGAGCAGACTGATTATGAATACATTGATAATCAGGAGTTTATGCGTCGAATTAGATGTCTATATGGTGACTTTTATGTCCGAGAGATTCAACGTGAATATGAGGAAAGAAAAGAGCGATACGGTGTTGAATATGCCGATAAGATGCTGAAAGATTTGAAGCTGAAACACCTGAAGCGTATGTATAATGTATCAGAGTTTCAGAAGACTTTAAAGCAGAAGTATGCGCAATGGTATAATGCAAAATATCAGAGATCAGGATCATACTGGGGAAATAGGTTTAAAAGTGTTATTGTTCAGGACAGGTCTGATGCTTTATTTATGATGGCAACATATATTGAACTCAATCCTGTCAGAGCCGGTTATGTTGATGATGTAAAGGATTATAAATTCAGCAATTACGGAGAAGCATACAGAGGTAATGAAATTGCTATGGCAAATGTTATCCGTACTGTATCCATGTATACAGAAAAGGAGATCTTTATTGATCCATTAAACCTTAAGAAAGGTCAGTTATACAAGGCTTGGAGTAAATATTCTGCCTGGTACCGAATGCATATCTTTCAAAGGGGAGAGGAAGTTACAGACCTCCAAGAAAATGTGATTAAACGTGGCTTCAGTAAAGAGCATATTGAAGAAGTTCTTGAAAAACGAGGACGATTAAGTATTTCGGATTCAATGCATTGCAGAGTTCGTTACATGACCGATGGGCTTGTCTTTGGAGATAAAGACTTTTGCGAGTCAATGTTTGACAAATTCAGAGATCGTTTCTCGGAGAATAGGGGAACCGGTAGTCGAAAAATGAAAAAAGTTGATTTTGGAGGATTATGCACCGTTCGTGCACTCCAAATTGACGCAATTCAGCCACCTAAATAGCAACTAATTGATTAACAAAACTTTATAAATTTAACAAAAACATGACATCATGGCGGAGCTTGCTCAAATTTCATCTAAAAACAGCTTTTCTGACCAATTTATGTGGATTAGACTTGTTATTAGTTATACATTAGTATTTTTCCTTATGTACTTTCACCGTTAACTCATGATTCGCTCAGATTTGATGATTACTTTGCACAAAATATTCAAAAACATGATACTATAATTCTTTAGGTGTGTCCTAATTATTACTATTGAGATGTTTTATTGGTGTGTTTTCTCGGGAAGTTACTTTTAAATCAGCATAAAATTGCGAAAACCTTAAGAAAATATAAGCTGATATAAGAATATGCTGGCTGTGTTCTCAATTTTTAATTGATTTTACCAGGATGGTCCTAGTATTGCGTTTTGGTCAAGGAGTTTTTCTTTTAATATTTCGTATGGGACATTTTTTGCCGGGAGATTCATTTCCACAGAAATACTTGCGAGGTTCCCGGCAGCCTGTCCGCAACATAGTGAAACTGCATTGTATCGTATGCATGTCACCATTTTTTGTTCACATGATATTGATCGCCCCGCCATTAGCACATTGTCAAAATTTCTTGAAATTATTGTTTTCATTGGTATTGCTCTTACTCCATGGACATTTTTCTGCCAGCTTGCTACAAATTTTTCTGTACCGTGATCTCCGTTACGACGAATCCCCATACATATTGGTTCTTTAACCTCTATGTTTTCCAGAATGTCTTCCATAGTAATGGTTTCAATACCTACAGCATTACGTCCTGCACGCACACCAACTGCCGCCGGATATCTTGTTAAGCGACCATTTTCAAATCCGGGTATATATTTTTTGTACCATTTGACACCATCTTCAATTTGCTGACGAAGTTCCATATCCATTCGAGTCATATCTTTTGAATTGATGGCATCGCCGGTTACGGCAGTCAGATTCAGGTGTATTTGATCTGTATCATACATTGTTTTTCCCATGAAGCGATCCTGTGCTTTTATTGGAATAGTTTTCATTTTAACCTCTTCATAAAATGCCTTCTGTACAGTTTCTCTATCAAATTGAGTATGATCCATTTCAAAAATCATTGTTTTTGTCATTGATTCATCCGGAGCAGCTTTTCTGGTTTCACCACCTGCAAAGTTTATGACATTTGCATCGGCAGTTGCATCAATAAAAGTTTTGCCTTTAATCAGAAATTGTCCTTCAAGGCAATTAACAGCAATTGATTCTATTTTATTCTTTTTTGTTACCGCACCAATGATTGTTGTATAGAAGAGTCTTTCGGCACCACTGTCTTCTAAAAGATCGTTTGCAAGAATAATAAAGCTATGGGTATCTGTCATTACATCTCTAAAAATTTCTTTGTCGCCAATGAAAGCATTGTCAGATCCGATTGGGTCGTCAACATTGAATTTTGCTTTGCCAGCTTTTTCCAGTTTTCGGCATATCTCATCGGCAATACCTCCGGAGATCTGTTTGTGATCGATTGCCATTCCCATTATATGCGGAACTAAAGAACGAGTCAGGGTTCCACCCGGGTATCCTGCCTGATCAATAATAATGGTTTTTTTTCCTGCTCTAGCTGCAGCAATTGCGGCACCGATGCCGCCTGTGCCTGCACCGCAAACTACCACATCGTACTCACCGTAGATTTTCCATGTTTCCGGACTGCTGAAAATTGCACAACTCATAAAAATCTCCTTTAGTTTTAATTTTTCAGTTATTTTATAAAACTGAACAAATAAATGCGAGTTTTTTTTGCAGGTAAGGACATTCAGCCCTGTTTTTCTGGTTGAATACCCTTTTCGGTCGGCGGCCCAGCTACTAACAGATCAGAAAAACAATCCTATATAAAACTCCAGTGTAAAGTTAATAGC
>CAYTUX010000226.1:0-10289 GCA_964441455.1 uncultured Victivallales bacterium
CTACCAAAAAAGCAATTAACTCTGCAATTATCATCAAAACACTTTATGTTTGGTAGCTGGATCGGCGTCCGCTGAAACTAATTTTTTAATTTATCACCCAAAAGGTGATAAAATAAAAATATATTCCTTAATTCTATTGATCTAAAAGTATGTTTATTTACTCAACCGTAAAGTTAAGGAGGCAATTATGAATGTAATCTATGATTTGATGAGAT
This sequence comes from uncultured Victivallales bacterium, assembly GCA_964441455.1. Lineage (GTDB taxonomy): Bacteria > Verrucomicrobiota > Kiritimatiellia > JAQICX01 > JAQICX01 > JAQICX01. The sequence continues at coordinate 216 of CAYTUX010000226.1, forward strand.
AAAGAGGTTAAAAAACAAGAAATATGACAAACCTGTTGTTTATCTCTTGATTATTTCTTATTTTTTTTGTTATTCTTAATAATATGTATTTGAACTTTTACAATTTAAAAGAGTTTCCGTTTAATATAACTCCTGATCCAAAGTTTTTATACTTTGCAAAGCAGCATAAGGAAGCATTTGATTATTTAATGTACGGGATTACCAATCGGAAAGGTTTTATAGAATTAACAGGTGAAGTTGGTTCGGGTAAAACAACTACTTGCAGGGCAATTCTTGCAAAACTTCCTGATAATATTGAGACAGCTTTGATTCTTAATCCATCGTTGACAGAAACTCAGTTGTTAAGGGCTATCTTAAATGATTTAGGACTTAAGCCAAAGGGCAGAGATAGACTTTCATATATAGAGCTGTTAAATAAATTTTTGCTCAAAAAAAATGCTGAAGGAAAGAATGTTGCTCTTTTTATTGATGAAGCTCAGGATCTTACCCCAAAGGTAATTGAGCAGGTTCGTCTGCTCTCAAATTTGGAAACAGATCAGCATAAGTTAATACAGATTATCTTGTGTGGTCAGCCGGAATTGAAAGAGCGTTTGGCTAGAGAAGATTTAAGGCAATTACGTCAAAGAATAACGGTTAGATATCATATTCAACCATTATCTTTGGAGAATACAAAAAATTACATGGAGCACAGACTTTTGGTTGCCGGCAACAAGAAAGAACGTTCGCTTTTTGATATAGATGCAATAAACGAGGTATATAATTATTCAAAGGGAAGTCCGAGGGTAATTAATGCAGTTTGTGACAATGCGCTACTTGCCGGATATGCAAGTGGGGCTTTAGTAGTAAAGCAGGAGCACGTAATTAAGTCAATCGAACATATTGAGGGATGATAAAAGATGAGTTTAATACAAGAAGCACTAAAAAGACAAGAAGAAGAACAGAAAAAAGCTAATGAGAGCAAATCAATTAGTGAAGCAATATCTGATGATGTGAAGCTTAAGCTAACACCCGAAGATACAAAATCTCAACCTGATATTATAGATGTGTCTACTCCGGAAGATAGTCCGGTTGTTGATTCCATATCAGATGACAATGATGAGCTCGATGATTTTATATTGCCGGATGACTTTTCTATGGATAGTTTTGACGACAGTACTCAAGATACATCATCATTACTTATTAAAGATGATGTTGAGAAAGCACCGTCATCATTGCTTGCAAAAAAAGAAGAATTTGCCTTTGACCCTTCTGATGAGACTGAAAAAAAACCATTATCACCACCGCAAGAGGGTTTGGGTAGTCTCAAGTTGCAGAACAAGGAAGCACCGAAAAAGTTGTATGAGGATCCTGTCGAAAAGGAATCTTCTAAGAAAAGTAAGAAAAAAAAGAAGAAGGTTTCCGAGGCTCCTCCGCCACCAAGTGGCACAGCTGTTCACCCTGCCCTAAACAATACAGGCGGCGAAGAAGAAAGCAGTGATAAAAAATCAACATTCAAGGTTGTTCTTGTCATCATTCTATTTCTTATTCTTATTGGAGCAGGTGTATATTATGGTTTAAGCCTTATTGGAGTTGATGTGGATACTTCAAATATCACTAAATATATTCCTGGACAAGAAAGTATTAATAAAAAACTAACAGGATCTTCTCCTGAAGATTGGAAAAAAGGGTCAATTAAGGTGAGTAAGGTTGTTGATAATCCAAAATCTACAGCAGGAAAAGCCATTAAAAAAGCAGATGCAGCAGCACAAGGTCTTCAGCAAGCACAAAAACAGGAAGATACTGTAACAGAAACTTTAACTTCAAGTGGATCTGAAAGAGTTGAAAAAGAGGATGTTAACAACACAACTGCAGTTAATCAAAAGACCACTCCATCTGAGACAGTTTCCGATACTAAGAGTGCCGAGAAAAGTCTAGCTGATAAATATGATAATTTAAGTATGACTGAACGTATCAAAGCTAAGCTTGAAGCAAAAAGATTGGAAGAAGAACGTTTGAAGCAGGTTCAACAAAGTGAAGAAACAACAGAGAAAAATATTGTGTGGCCATCGGTATCTCTTTCCGGAACTATTGGTCTCAGCAAAAGTGGTGCGGCAATATTCGATAAGAGTAATATTGTTAATGTGGGTGAAACATACAAGGGTATGAAACTCATTGATGTAATTAAAAATAAAAAACGTGGTGTTACTCTCGAATATGAAGGAGAAACCCGCTTTCTTGCTACAGGTCAGAGCTTATAAAAAAGAAAGTATGCTCAATGCATATCAATATAAGAAAATTTAACTATAAGTCTGCGTGTGAGTATGAAAGATTTTTAACTGATGATGAACTTAATAAATCAAATAGATTTAAGTTTCCACAAGGCAAAGAACGTTATATTCTTTCAAAAGCCTGGACCAGAGAATATATATCTGAGATTCTGGATATTGATCCAAAGAGTATTAAGTTTAATAAAACGAAGAATGGAAAACCATATCTTGCAGGCTATAAGGACGTTTTCTATAATATTTCTCATTCAGAGGACTATTTTGCAATAGTTGTCAATGAAGGTTATGATGTCGGTATTGATATTGAAAAAATACGTTGTTCTGACAACTTAGACAAACTTGCTGCAAAAGCATTTGGTCCAAAAGAGATTGCACAATTAAGGGGTGTTGAAGATGGCAATCAGCAAAGACATCTGTTTTATCATTTCTGGACAAGACGGGAAGCTGTAATAAAATGTTTGAGTAAAAAGATGGCAAACAGCTTTAAGGTTGATGTGTGTCCAAATCCTGAAGTTTTGACAGAACCTGTCGTTTGTCTTTCACCTTTTGATTGTGTGAAAGTTTCAGATGTGATGGATTTACTTCCTGACTATACTCTCGCAGTTGCAAAAAAAATTAAAGATATGACACTAATATAGGTTTGAAAACAAATATATTAGTAAAAAACATCAAAAAAACTTTTTTTATGTTCAAAACAATTGACTTTATTAATTGATTTGGTTAATATTTTGAAAATTAAACAATTTGTGTTGATGCGATATTGAGTAATTCATAAGTTAATATTGTAATATTTTGATATTTGCGTTATAACGCTAAAGATTCCACACACACACACACAAACACCACGCCCTCCTCCAGGACTTCCTTGGAGGAGGGCACTTTTTTTGAGAAGACAGAACGTCGAAAATTGAACGCCCCAATGTGAACTTTGTTTTTGAATTGATTTTGAAGAGGACTAAGGATCAAGGACTAAGTGACTAAAAGATGTTGACAGTTGCGCCCCATGTTTGGAACGTTGTTGTCCTTGGTCAATACTTAGTCCTCTTTTGTCTTTTTCTTTTGCTTCCAGTTATGAAATTGCAAAACATTTACCATTAACAACTAACCATTGACAATTGTTTGTTATCCATAGGCACCCAGACCGAAAAATGCACGTTTCTTTGCAAATTTGTAAATGAAACTTTTTTCAGGGATTGGTTGTTTAATCGAGCTATGAGAAGGATTTTCAGGAAGTCTGTACAGTTCCTGATAAAACGTGCCTCTGCCCGAAGAATCCATACCCCCAAGTTTTTTTGAGATGTCGGCTAGAAGTTGAGGATTTTCCATAAGGATGCAGCCTTTTGTCTCTTTGATTGTAAGATCGCGTAGTTTTTTCATAAAGATAGATTGTTCCACAATATCAGCGGTGTTGCCATTTTTCAGAGTGTCCATGAAAAGCTGTATAGGCGGGCAGAATTCAAGTTGCCCAAAAGGGTTTACATGGTGACTTAAGCCAACGTTTCCAGGACAAAAAGGTTCACCTTTTTCATTCCAGTATGAATCGATAATAAGAATTGGAGATTGAACTCTTATATTTACAAGAAATTCACGCAGTTTTTTAATATTTTCTTTGTCCAGAGCTTTTTCAGGAGACGGTACAGGTCCTACAGGCCGATAAATATAGTACCACATGTAGTGAACTTTTTTTGAAATAAGCAAGTCAATGAATTTTTTATTGACCAGATCATCAAAGTTGCTTTTGCAAATGCTTGATGCAACCCCAGTGAACAAACCTATTGAGGTACAGTTTTCAATACTCTGCATAGCAGTATTAAACACATCTGCTCCACCTCGTCTGGAATCACTCTCCTCTTCAAGACCTTCAACACTTATAAGCGGTGTAACATTACCGACTGTTTTGAGTTTTAGTGCTGTTTCTTTATTCAGCAGTGTTCCATTTGTGAACAACTGAAAATAGCAGTCAGGATGTACTTCAAATATTTTGAAAAGTTCAGGATGCATAAGCGGCTCACCTCCAAGGATACCAAAGAAAAACCTACCTTTTGTTTTTGCATCATCTATGATTTTATTAATCTGTTTCAACGGCATATCATGTGGCGGGGTTGGGCTTACCCAGCAGCCTTGACAACTGAGATTGCATCTGTTTGTTATGGATATGAATAAAAATGCGGGAAAGTAAAAATTTTTGAGTCTCTGCTTTTGAAAAAGTTTAAGTGTTTTTGCACTTTTCAGGCAAAAGTTTTTAAACATAATGCGTTGAATTTTAGGGTCAACTTCTGTGAGTATTCTTTTTGTAAGTTTAAATATCATCTTTAAAAATTTTACTGCTTTTTTTTCTTTGTGCTATTGCTTTGTATATATCATTTTCAAACATATTTTCAGCTGAGTCCTTTTTTTTATTCATTGTCTCCAAGCCATTAATAGCCGGTTCAGGATGTTTGGGAAACACAATTGCATTTTGCGGGCATAATCTTGCACATGCAGGACAGTTGTCTTGCAGGCTTGAGGATTTGAAATTACAATTTTTCCGTTTTCATCTTTTGCGTAAACTTTAAAAATGCAGAATTCATAACATTGACCGCAATCGTTGCAGATTGCTTTGTCTATGAAAGGATTCCATGAGTCAGAACTCTTTATTTTTTCATGTTGCGAAAGACCATACCTAAAGGTTTCCTGGATGTATCTGTTTATATCATTCAATGATTCAGATAACATTCCTTTAATATCAAGCTGATTATCTATATTCATATAACTCAGAATCGCCTTAACGGCTTTTTCAGAACAAGCCATAATATGGGCATTCTTTATTAAATCATGAATCTGTGAATTATCAGCTATAGCTTCACTGCACAAGTCTTGAATTTCAACTATTTGAACATCTTTTGTTTTTAATAGTTCGATAACTGATTCAATAGTTGTATTTTCAATCTTGTTTCTGTTAGAGCAGGTACATATAACTATTTTACTTTTACACATGTGAATTGTCCGTTGCTTCCCCTAATATATAGTTTGCCATTTGAAAGAGAAGGTGCTGTCCAGTATTTTCCACCTCCAGATACAATATTCTTCGAGCCCAATTTATTAAGTTTATCAGAACTTACATCATAATATGACAACTCACCTCTTTCGTCTATTGAGACAATAGTTTTATCGGCAAGAATGATGCTGCAGAAATTTGATTCTTCATCTTTCCACACAACTTCACCTGTCTCGGGGGATATTGCGACAAGTTTTCCTCTTCCTGTATTGCCATCAGATCCATAAATAATGCCATTATAATATATTGGTGTGGAAAAGTGAGAACTCATGTTTTTGTTTTGCCATAGCGATTTTAACTCTTTTCCATTAAATTCAAGCATGACACAACCGCCTCCATATCCTTTTGAAAGAAATATGTTTTTGCCATCCTTAAGTATAACCGGATCAGCGGCGTTTACATTATGTGTAGCAGTCCATTCATAACTTGCAACTAGTTCTCCTGTTTTAAACTCTTTAATGTGAAGGATTTTACCCAGAAAAGCAACATATTCCTTTTTATTATATGTAAATACACCCGCTGTTGAATATGATGATGTTCCTTCCGGTGAACCCCATATAATTTTTCCTGTTGAAGGATTAAATGCCATTCCACTTTCTCCTGCCTGCAGTAAGAGTACTCCTTTGTGGAGAATTACTGAGCTTGACAGTCCCCAGGTAAGTCTTTTTATTCCCATCTCTTTAAGGTTGTTTTCCCAAACAAGTTTGCTGGTTTTCAGATCCAGGCAGACAAGCTTTCCTGTTCTACTGAACGTATATATGTTTTTACCGTCTGTTATGGGGGTCGCTCTTGTTCCTTTGTAACTTTTTCCTATGTCTTCCGGATATTTGTATTCCCATATGACTGATCCATCTGACTCTTTTAAGCAGTGTACAATGTCATTTTGTCCATCGTTGCCGGAGGTTAAAACCATTCCGTTATATACTGATGCGCCGGTATATCCCTGTTCAACATTCTTCTCCCATAGAATTTCTGCTGATTCTATCGGACCAACTTTTTCACTGGTTATTCCTGTAGATTCCTGACCTCTCCAATATTGCCAGTTTTCTGCAAAAGTTAATGTTGCAGTTAAGGCAGTTAACACTAGTAATGATTTTTTCATTTTAATTTTTCCTCTATTTTTGTTTAGTTGTATGGCATAATCCACGTGTCGTAGATTCAAGAAAATTCAAGAAAGATTTTGATATTTCAGATTGATAATCTTTTTTTATTTTTTCCTTTGCTTGAGTAAGATTCAGACCGCTGCGATATAACACTTTGTGAAGTTCTTTTATCTCTTTGCGTTCATCAGACGTAAATCCGGCTCTTTTGAGCCCGACCGAATTTAATCCGGCAATTAAATTAAATGATCCTGCCATTATCATTGAATATGGTGGCAGATCCTTGTTAATTATGCTCATTGCACCTAAGATACTGTATGACCCAACTTTTACAAATTGATGAACTCCACTTCCTCCACCGCAGAATACATTGTTTCCAATCTCAACATATCCTCCTAACATAGTATTGTTTGCAAGTATTACATTGTCGCCAACACTACAGTTGTGAGCAACGTGTGAAACGGCCATAAACATGCAGTTGTTACCAATTGATGTTTTTGATTCTTCTGTTGTTCCGCGATGAATTGTTACACCTTCTCTGAAAATGCAGTTGTCTCCAATCTCAACATATGACCTTTTGCGGCAGAAATCATAATCCTGCGGCAGATCTCCAATAACACTGTTTGTATGGAAAATACAGTTCTTGCCAATTGTTGTATCTCCCAATATTGTCACTCTCGGTCCAACAACACAGCCGGCTCCAATAACAACATTCTTTTCTATGTATGAGAATGGGCCTACATTAACATCTTCTGCAATCTGAGCACCTTCCTCTATTATGGCTGTTTTATGTATCATTAATAATTTCTCTTTCTAAATTTAATTGGTGTTGTTCCTGTTATCTGTTTAAATTGTCTTATAAAATAACTTTGGTCTGAAAAACCCAAATCGTAAGCAATTTCTGTACATGACAAATCCGTGTTTGTCAGCATCTCTTTTGCTTTTGCAATACGCATAGATTTTATATGCTGCTGTATTGTCTGACTTGTCTGTTCTTTCACCAAATGTGATATTCTAAATGTGCTAAGTTTAACCTCTTTTGCAATATCTTGCAAGCAAATTGAGCTGTTAAAATTTTTTGATATATAATTAAGTGCTGTTTCCACTTTCTTATTTGCTTTACTGAAACTTTTTTCGTGTATATAATCAATAAGTTCATCAAGAGAGTCACGTAATGCAGGCCATAATTTTTCGGGTTGATCACCGGCTACAATGATTTTATCGATCCAATGCAGATGTTTTTCCATTAATGGTTCCAGAGCCGGATTATCGTCAACCGAGCATCGAACAAGGTAACCAAGCATTTCAATAGATCTCGCCTGCAGTAAAGACCCTTTTGGATTATATATAAACATATCAGCAAGTATATTGTTAAATAGTTCACGTGCTCTTGTTTTGTTGCCTACACGGATAAATGAAAAAAGTAGCTTCTCCTCCTGAAAAGAGTAAAATGATTTTGTGGTTACCTTTTTTTTGTGAATTTTCTCAGCAATTGATCTTTGCTGATTTGCGTTTGCATAATTTGTGTCAAGAATGTCAGATTTCCATCCGCTTATCTCATAAAACAGTTCAAACAGATCCTTGGCTGCATGTTTTGCAATAGAAATATCATAATACTTCAGTGAATCATAATATTTTATTACAACATTACGAGGAATGCCTGAAGATGCTAAGTGATTTACGCTTTCATTCTTATAGTATGACTCTGTGTTATATATGATTTCTCCACCTGAAATAGCGCCCAGTATTTTATGATCCTTTACCAATGGTATCAGCCAACTTATTATGCCCGGAGCAATAAAAAAAACATTTGGTTCCCCCCAGCGAATACTTTCGCTTATTGCTCTTTTTTTGATTGCTTTTAATACAATATGATTGTCTAAGATTGACTGATTAATTGGCAGAATTATGCCGCCTTCGGAATCCAGCAGCTTAATAGTAAGATTATATCGTTTCTTATAATATGAATTAACTTTTTCAAACATCCTGTCAGATATTATCATTTTCATGCCTTTTTAAGTGCTACATTTTAAGTGTCAGTTAGCCTGTTTTTCTAGTTGAATGTCCTTTTCGGCGGGGTGAAGCACCCCTTCCCTACAGTTGGTGATGCTGTAAACAACTCTAAACCATTGATTTTCAGGTGTTTTTGTAGCCCAGCTGTTACAAAAACAAATTACTCTAAAATTATAAATTAAAGTCCATAACGTAGTAGCTGGGATGACCCCGCCTTTAAAATATGCTCCAGACTCGCCAAGGCGTTTATTAAAACCCATGTTTATACTCTCAACCAGAAATTTAAGGTAACTGATTTAACAATTACTTTCAAAGATTTTTTCAATCAATTTTGTATCAAAAAAATCTTTCAATAAAATGGCTTTGCTATGCGATGTTTTGCCAGCTGTCATTTCGCATTTCACATTATATTTTTTCAATATACCATTTATATATTTAATCAGCTCTCTGTTGGCTTTACCTTGAACCGGCGGTGCTTTTAATTTTATTTTTATACTGTCACCATGCCTGCCGGAGATATATGTTTGATGAGCATTCGGTAATACATGCAGCTTTACAATGATACCTCTTTTTGAAACTACATAAAAACTCACCGGCTACCCCAACATAGATATGAAACTTTTTTCTAAAATTCCGCTAAGTAATATATACAAAACTCTAATTCCAATAATAAAAATAAGAGGTGTTAAATCAAAAGGGCCAATTGTCAGGTGCATATTCCTAATGGGTCCCATTAAAAAATATAGCCAGCTGCGACTAAAGGTTGACAGTTGAGTTGATCCTGTAAAAAGAGCAATCCATGAAAAAATAATTAAAAATATACAAAACTGATATATAACGTTTAAAACACCTATTAATTGATAAAGTGCTGAAACAAAAATGAGGACAATATTTCCTCCAATTTCAATGGGCATATAGCCTGGAATATTTGCATGCAGTGGACTTATAAAATTCATTAAGATTAGCAGCACAATTACAAAAAGCAGTAAAACCAATGGTCTAATGTTTCTGTTTACATAACTAAAAGGCTTTGATAAGAACAGAAATACCTCTTCTTCGGGTAGGCAATGCTCTTCATCGTCATGAACATACAAAGTTGATAGAGCATAAAATGGTATTAAAAATTTTAAAAATATTATAAAACTACATGCAATTGATGTGGGTAAACTAACTGTCCGAATGTTCCATGAAAGTAATCCAATCGTTAGCCAAGGTTCAAATAGCGGATTTAGAAAAGCCTTTAGAATCAGAAGTAGAAACATTGCAATCAATGCTGTGTATGCAAGGGATAAAGAACCCGTAAGCGGTCGCAAGTAATTTACAGCTTTGGAAGTAAACCCCATTATTGAACTGAGATATGGATTGAAAAAGATTTTTCTGTTGCGACTGCTCCAGAAATATAGCCAGAAAAGCATTATAAAAATATTAAAAATCATGTTCCATCGATTTACCATATATATTTTCCTTATAAGATTTTATTGTTATGGTTCCGTAGTATATCAAAAGCTTTACATCTATATCAATCATTAAATTAGTTAGCCCTGTTTTTCTGGTTGAACACCCTTTTTGGCGGGGTCACGGACCTTGTTGTTCTACACATCTTTTTGGGTTATATTTTGCTTAATTTTCTTTTGCAAGGCTATTGAAACATCATTTTTCG
>CAYTUX010000227.1:0-6805 GCA_964441455.1 uncultured Victivallales bacterium
TTGATTTATGTTTATAAACCTGTACCCATTATTTTTCTCTATCCCATTGATCTTAAGTACTCTACACTATTTCGCTACGAAATTTATGAATAAATCAGGTTAACTAATTATTTTCCAAACTTAGTTATAATAAAAAATAGTCATTGCGAAAACAAGCGTAAAATAATATAATAGGTAATTATTTTGGTTTTGTCTCGGTTTTGTGAGGATAAGACTTTTTGATTTACACACACCAAACTTGACAGATCCATAATCTTTAAGAACTTACTGCCGGTTTTTTTGCTGGCATAAAAAGATAAGAAATTATTATATGAATAAAGTTACAAAAGGCATAATTAGTCCGGCATTACCGGTACCTTCCGGTATAGCTAAACCATCCTATGCGACTACAGGAGTTCCTCCGTCAGCTAGACGAGGAAAACTTTTTTTGACAAAAGACCGAATTGAGCCTTTGCGAGAGACCTGTAGAATTGCCAAAGAGGTTCTTGATATAGCATCAGCTTCTGTTAAAGCAGGGGTTAGCGGCACAGAAGTTGACATGATTGCTCATGAAGCATGTATTGAAAGAGGAGCATATCCCAGTTGTTTGAACTATAACGGGTTTCCTAAAAGTATATGCATTTCTGTAAATGAGGTAATATGTCACGGTATACCCGATAGCCGAATTTTTCAAAATGGAGATATTGTAAACGTTGATGTAACAGTTTTCAAAGATGGTTATCATGGAGACTGTTCAAAAATGGTTATGGTGGGAGATGTTGATGAGCGTTCAAGAAAACTTGTAGAGATTGCTGAAGAGAGTCTTTACATAGGAATTAGTGCAGTCAGACCGGGTGGTCGCATCAAAGATATTGGTAAAGCAATTGAAAAGTTTGTAAACGCCAATGGTTTTTCTGTTGTAAAGGCTTATTGCGGTCATGGAATAGGAGAAGATTTTCATACAGATCCGCAGGTTCCCCATAATTTTACGCCGGAATTTAAATATAAAATAAAACCTGGTATGGTCTTTACTATTGAACCAATGATTAATATGGGTAATTGGCAGCATAAATTATGGGAAGATAATTGGACTGCAGCGACTATTGATGATTTGCCCAGTGCACAGTTTGAACATACTATGCTTGTGACCAGAGATGGAGTTGAGGTGCTGACAAAATGAGTAGTGTAGAACATGGAAATATACCAGATAAGTTTGTTGAGCAGTTTTAAGAAGACAAAGAGGAGTTTTTTAATAGTCTGACGCATGCAGTCGCTTCTGCTTTCAGCATTGCTGCACTTTTTGCTATGGTTATATTTGCCTGTCACGATGGATCCCTATGGAAAATAGTCAGTTGTGCCATATATGGATCAACCATGGTGCTTTTGTTTTTGTCATCAACCTTATATCATTCAGTTAAGTCACCTAAAATGAAAAACTTTTTTCATATTATGGTTCACTCATCAATTTTTCTTTTAATTGCCGGCACTTATACACCCTTTTTATTGGCAACAGATTTGCGAGGTATTCTTGGTTGGTCAATGTTTGGCATAATATGGTTTTGTGCTGTTTTGGGGGTAACTTTGAAGCTGTTTTTGACCGGAAGATTTAAAGTGTTATCCACTATGATATATTTATTGATGGGATGGATTATTGTTTTTGCAATGAAGAGTTTGTGGTCGGCAATTGAACCGGCAGGATTTTTCTGGCTGGTTGCCGGAGGTTTGCTTTATACATTGGGAACAATATTTTATTTGAGCAGAAAACTAAAATATAGTCATGTGTTTTGGCACTTGTTTGTATTTGCGGCAAGTGCCTGTCATTTTATTTCAGTTATGTTTTATATTGTTTTGTAGTTAAGGGGTGATATGGATATTTCGAGTATTGGTAAGTTATTTGATATTAAAGGAGAATTTGTCTCCGCAAACAGACTTGGCGATGGCAATATTAATGAAACTTTTTTAGTTACATATCAGGATAAAAAAAGGTTTAGATATGTTTTTCAGAAGATAAACCATAATATTTTTACCAGACCGATAGAACTTATGGATAACTATTACAGGGTTTGTGAACATATCAAACAAAAGGTAAAAGCTAGTAGAGAAGACAATACTCACAGAAGTATTGATGTGGTTCTAACTCAATCCGGGGAGAAGTGCTGCAGACTTGAAAATGGTGATTATTGGAGGTGTTATAAGTATCTTGAGGGTACGAAAAGCTATGAGGTTGTTAAAGATTTAAACAAGGCGAAAGAAGCGGCAAAAACATTTGGAGGATTTTTAAAGATTATTAGGGATCTGCCGGGTAAAAGATTGCATGAAACTATTCCGGATTTTCATAATACATCAAAAAGAATTATTGTTTTGGAAGATGCTGTCAAAGAGAATCCATACGGACGTTTACAATATGTAGAAAAGGAAATTAAATATATTCTTGATCGTAAAGAGGAGGCAGGATTACTTCAGAAACTTTTAAAAGACGGTCAGCTGACAGAACGTATAACCCACAATGATACCAAGCTTAACAATGTCTTAATAGACACTAAAACCAGGAAGGGGGTTTGTGTGATTGATTTGGATACGGTCATGCCCGGTTTAATTCAATATGATTTTGGTGATATGGTCAGAAGTGGTGCCGCATCCTCAGCTGAAAATGAAACAGATCTATCAAAAGTGTATATGAATTTTGACATGTATTGTGCTATTCTGCATGGGTTTCTTAAAAAAGCAAGTTTGTTTTTGACACCTCTTGATATAGAGCTGCTGCCATTGAGTGCTAAAATTATTACACTGGAAACAGGAATAAGATTTTTGACAGACTATTTGCTCGGGGAGCAATATTTTAAAATTAGATATCCTCTTGAAAATTTAGATAGATCGAGAATGCAGCTGAAACTTGTTGAATCGATGGAAGAACAATTTGTAAAAATGCAGGATGAGTTGAATAAGGTTGTTTTTTATGAATGATATTGATAGCGATAAAAGTGGGTTTTTCAAAAAGAAAACTCTTTTTAAATATGCTCTTCAGGGAGCTGTAATTGCCGCCATTGTTGGTGCAGTTATCTTTTTTGTTACTCTTTCACCAGACACCTGGGTTGAACTTAAGAATGTTGATTGGCGATATATTATTCTGCTTTTTTTAATGATTATTCTTGCATGGTTTTGCAACAGTACCAGGATATATCTGTTAACACATACCATAAACCATAATATCAGCTATAGATCAGCTATGGCAATATCTATCTCTACAGAATTTGGTGTGTCTGCTTCACCCGGGGGGGTAGGAGGAACTGCTGTACGACTTGGGTTGTTGGTTAAGTCTGGTTTAGATCTGGCTAGAGCTACTGCTCTTTTTGCTTCAGATGTTTTTGTAGACTGTCTGTACTTTATAATTATGATGCCCATAGCTGTTTTTATTATTTTAACAGATCCCACCTGGAACGGTTCTTTCAGAGATATGGGCAAAGTGCCTTATATCATTACAGGATATATGATTGCTGTTATTGTTATTGTTATAGTTGCTGTTAACAATAGAAAGAAAATAAATAGTTTTATTCATCTTTTTCTAAAAAGATATGGTCATAAAAAAAGGTTGCCAGGACGTTGGAGAATTGTTACAAGCAATTTTTCGAGAAATATAAATGCATCTTGGGATGCTGTTATTTTTCTATGGAGAAACAAACGTCTGGTTTTGATCTGCAACTTTTTTTTGTCAACGATTCAGTTAACATGCAGATATAGCACATTGCCAATCCTGTTAATTGCTTTTTCATCCGACAAAAATCCTTTTCCGCTCTTTTTTATTCAAGGAGTTGTTTTTTTACTTTCAGCAATGCTGGTTGTTCCCGGAGGGGGAGGAGCCTCTGAAATTATCACCTCTTTGATATTGCCGGCTTTTGTCCAAAAATCTCTGATTGGTGTGATTGTCTTACTGTGGAGAATATACACATATTATTTCTTTTTATTTGTTGGAGGTGCTGTTTTTTCTTATACAATAAATCATCTAAATAAACTAAAACCAATTGACAAAAAAGGTTATAACTGATAGGATTCCAAAATGAAAAAGAAAATATTATTAAGTTTTATTATGTGTTTTTGCGTCTTTGCAGGCGTGCTCGCTCTTTTCCAGGGGTGTGAAACAGAGTCCGCATCGGATAATTTTGTTGAGATAAATCCAGAATTCTCATATATTGAAGAGGGACAATCTATTGTTCTTACAGCATCAGGAGGTTATTCCTACGAATGGTTTTTAGAAAATAAGGATTGGGGATTGCTTACAGACAAGACCGACACAACCGTTAAATATACAAGTACATATCAGGGAAGTTCAGACAATGAAGTTCAGACAATTACTGTAAGGTCTTATATAGAGGGAGCATCTTCATCTACTAATGGTGTAACATATGAGCATTTTGCATACGCTTATGTGACACATCATGCCGGCTTGTCTGTTTCACCTTCTTCAGGAACAGTAGCCTTGAACTCATCTATTACATTTACCGCCACAGGAGGTGATCCTGATGAGTATTCATGGAGTCTGTCTGAGAAAAGCTGGGGTGTATTGACAGTTAATGGTGCAAATGCCACTTATACTAGAACTGCAGGTCCTAATGATGGTTTACAGATTCTATCTCTCCATTTTAATGGAAAAACAGTGACTGTTGCTATTCAGCATACAGGAAGTGATATTAATTTGTCAATTTCACCCTCAAGTACAAAGGTCAGTGAAGCCGGAGATATAGTTTCGTTTACAGCTAGCGGTGATAATGATCAAGACTACTCATGGTGGATTTCAAATGGTTCGTGGGGTGATTTGACTCAAAATTCTGAGACATCAGCCTCTTATGTATGGAATGGTTCAGGCGTTGGTGAGACACAGATTTTATACTGTAGAAATGCAGGGCAGACTGTTGAGGCACTTATTTCTCAAGGTTCACAACCCGATGACTTATCTATCAATCCTACACAGGCTGATGTCGAGTATCTTGGTCAGGTTACATTTACGGCAAGTGGTGGCTTAGAAGATACATATTCATGGAGTTTGAGCGAACCTACATGGGGTTCAATAACAAAGAGTTCTGTTCGTAAGGCTGTCTATACCAGAACAGTTGAGACTAATGGCGGAATTCAATATGTGACAGTTGAAAATGGATCAGATAGCGTTCAGGCTGTGGTTGTCCATGTTGATACAAATGGAGTTCCAACACCTTCAACACCATAAAAGCCTTTATTTCTTTTAATTTAAAAAATAAAAACGGAAGCATTAAATGCTTCCGTTTTTTATATTTCAACTCATTTTAATTTTTATTACCTGGTAATATAAAATTATAATGTCAGATATCTTGATCTCTATAACTCATCAAAATAATTCTTAATCTCCCAAACTGACTGATATTATTGATGTTTATGAAATATTTTGCAATTTTAACAAAAAAAAGGTGCGGAAAATGAAAATGACCCCTGTTATATAGTTTTGATTTAAAAAACTATATAAAGAAAGTCACATTCATATATTGTTTGCATTAATGGTCGGCGAGGACGCCAACCCTCCCGAACTACTTTCTAATTGCTGGATTTGCAGACGGGAGGGACAGCGTCCTCGCTGTCCACAAAAGTCTAAAACATGGGACACTTGAACTTCCGCTGGATCAAGATATCTGAACTTTGGTATTGTTACTGATTATTTTTTTAAAGAGTGTTTTTTCAGATGTTTTTCAGATTGTTCTTGCAGTTCCGGCGAACCAACTATTTCACAAGATTCAGGTGGACGGGGTATTCTTTTACATCTTCTTTTTCTTTAATTAGGCTAGTGTTTTTTATCATGAATATTATAGCTACCAATGTAATAATGACGACAATTGCTGATATAATGACGTGATGTATATAACAGAAATTTAAGAATGGATGCATATATGCAAATTTAATCCTCTTTTTTCTCTTTTCAGTTAGATGCTCTGGTGGCTTATTTATTCCAAAATCTTCTAATGTTTTCAATGATTTTTTTAATTCTTTTAGTGAATCTTTACATTTTTCACATTTTTTCAGGTGTTCAGCGATAACAGTTGTCTGCACCTGACCGAGTTCATGCTGTATAAAATCAAAAAGGTGCGGTTCGATGTCTGAACACTTTATCATATGTTTCTTTGGAGATACTTTTTTCATTGATTCTCTCCCTGTAGTTTTTTTGCCATTTTTTTCATAATATGATGTAGTTTAAAGCCTATGTTTCCTGTTGATAAATCTGTTATTTCGCTGATTTCCTTATAGCTTTTCTTTTCATAGACTTTTAATATTACAAGCTGCTTTTCTTCGGGTGTTAAAGAATTTAATAATTTTGCCGCCTCAATTGCTTTGTCAGATATATTTTCATCTTCTTTATAAAAAATTTCAAGATCAATTTTGTCATATTCCGCTTTATTTTTCTGATGGTTAAGTCTTCTGTTTTCCTTGCGAATCATATCAATGGCTTTGTTGTGTGCCACTCTATAAAGCCAGCTGGAAATTTGCGGAGAAGGTACAAATTCTTCTTTCCATTTTTTGAAGAGTTTAATGAATGTTTCCTGAACGACATCTTCTGCCATATCAAAGTTGTATACCATTCTTGATACATATCGGAGCAGTTGAGCTTCGTAGTTGGATACGATTGTCTCAAATGCCTGCTCTTTCTCTTTTTTTTGATTTTTCATTATTTGATTAGAGCATCTAAAAGTTCCGGATACCACTGTTGAGCAGAGTTGTTGTATACAGGAAAGCCTGCATTAAAGTCCCAAACCGCCCATGAAAAATTCTTTTCTTCAGCTTTTTGTCTGACAAATTGTGTCCAGCTGAC
>CAYTUX010000228.1:0-4426 GCA_964441455.1 uncultured Victivallales bacterium
GGTTACGGTCTTCGACAGCAATGGCAACGAGCTTGACGAGTCAACTCTTGGAAACAGATATTGTTTTCAAGGGCGTGAAATCGATTGGTCAACAGGACTCTACAACTTCAGAGCCCGCTGGTATGATGCTGAAACAGGCAGATGGCTCTCCAAAGATCCAATTGGCATCAACGGTGGTCTGAACCAGTACGTCTTCTGCGGCAACAATCCCGTGATGTTTCTTGACCCAAGTGGATTAAGAATACGTGAAAATGTTGTTGATACACGAATTGTTAATGGTGTTCCTCAAGTTTTGGTTCAGACTTTGGAGTGGAATATTTGGGGAGGTATTAATAAATCAAAACCGGTTGGTGATCCTGTCTGGAGAAGTGCAACAACTCAAAAAGAGTTTGGTTATTTTGACTTTGATGGTAGTTGTTACAAACAAAGTGGTTACAGGTATCCTTTAGGTGCTTTAGGTCAAGAGACGAAGGGCATGGAACATGCCGCTAATCAGATGTATGTTAGTGGAGTTGCAGGTGCAGCTGCAGTTGGAACATCTCCATATTGGGTGCCACCAACTCTAAGCTTTGGGGCTGCAATGTTTTATACTGGAGGTGCTTTTTATTTAAGTAATGCTGCTGAAATCAATACAGGATTACTTTATGGAATTCCAAGTGCACAAACTTCTTATATAGCAGGAGTTTCGGCAGGTGCAGAATTCTTGATTGAGAAGATATTAGATGATATATTATGATTATGAATAGGTAAAAAGAAATGACTACAAAAATTAAAGGCTATATATTTTATTTAATATTTGGATTATTAATGGCTCTTACAGGTAATTTTGGTGCGAGGGGAATGTATAACCATTATTATCCGCACATTCGTGTTGCTGGAATTATACTAGTTGTTTTAATGAGTATTATTATCTTAATAGAGTTAATAAAATCAAGATCTAATGGCAGAAGTGAAATCATTTCATCAAAAACGGAAACTGATGAAATTTTAAATCAGCAAAGATTGGATGAATTTGATAAAGTATTTCAATATATAGACACTCTCGTCCGATTTAAAAAGTATAAGGATGCAATACCTTATTTAGATGCTGCTCTTATGCATTATCCGTTGAAATTTGATTATCAGCTGTTGTATATTAAGTGCTTGAAGAAAATAAAGAATTATCGGAAAGTAAAAGAAGTTGCAAAATTTATCTATTCAAATGCGGAAGATGGTTGTTATGTTGAACAAGCCGCTAGACTTATTGGAATGACAACAGTTGCCGAATTCTCTAAACTTGAGAATTCTTTAAAAGATTCTCCATACATTTGTTTGGTTCCTATTTGTGATTATGATAGATGGCTGATACTTAAGTTGAAGAATATCCTTAACAAATTGACTGTTGATGTTGTAATAGAAGATGCCAAACTGAGCTTAAAATTTTTAACCAGAGAGTCTAAAGAAACTGTTCTGCAATGGAATGCTGAAAAAATATATGAGTGCTTTTCAGAGAAAGTTAAGAACGATAAGAATATAACATATATACTTGTAACATCTGACGATTTATATGTGGAGGGTAAAGATTATGTTTTTGATTATCTGAAAGGCGGAACTGCTATTGTTTCATATTGTAGGTTTAAGGCAAGTTTCAATGATGGAATTCCTAGTCAACAGCGAGTTTTGTGCCATACAGCAGCAATGTGTCTATCTGCAATTTCAAAAATATTTGAAGTCGAAATTTCCTGTTCAGATGACACATGCCTATGTTGTAGTCATTTTTCGTCTGTTAAAAATTCTGTTATTTGTTCAAGTTGCATAAACAAGCTGAATTCAGCAATTAAAAAATGATAATAAAAGAAAAATTAATAGAACATCAGTTTTTAGAAAACTGCAACACAACCAATGCAATAATAAGTTTAGATGGCACAAACAACACAGAATCATCCGCTGAATTCGATGACGCCTAACGAATCAACACCTTGACATGTAGGCTGGCCACTGTAGCGGGGTACCTTGACCCCGGAATAGTTGTTACCGACCAAATTAAACTGGTACACCAAGGAAAGCCGTAGAGGAAGGGAAAAGTTAGAAAAATCGGGAAAAGTTAAAAGAGAAAAAGCATATGAATATTCTTTGGAAGGATGCTTGGTTAATGTGATTTTTGACTTTCGGGTTGCAAAAACATTAGAGTCAATTGCTGTAATTCGTTGACAGTCTTTGTTGTTTTTATTACTATTTGGACACTACTGGAAGATAACAATTATTAAAAGGATCATAAAATGAAGATAGTAATTGATGCATCTGTTGTTTTAGCTGTACTTTTTTGTGAACCAGAGCGAGAAAAAATAATTTCTTTAACAAAGGACTGTGATTTGAAAAGTCCGCAAAGTCTACCGTTTGAAATTGGTAATGCTATAAGTTCGGCTTTTAAAAAAAGTGGAGGCAAATTAAGTCTAGATGATGGGTTAAAAGTCATGCAGAGTTTTAGTAGTATGGAAATTACCTTGGAAAATATATGCTTTGAGCGTGCTATTGAAATTAGTCATTTTGCAAACATATATGCATATGATGCCTATATGATTGAATTAGCTGAAAGGGAAAAGTGCTGCCTTTTTACTCTTGATAGAAAAATGAAGATGTATGCAGATTATTTGAATGTAAAACTTATGGAGATAGAAAAATGAGTATTTATACATGTGCAGATGCAAGTCAGAATCTTTCTCAACTTTTGAATGAGGTTAAAAGGAATGTTGAGGTTGTTATAAGTGATCATGGTGAGAGTTATAAACTAATAAAACTTTCGGATACAAGTTCATCTGGGTTAGATGTGCCCGGAATTAATGCTGACATTACAACAGGTGAACTTATTAACTTTGTTAGAAATGCAAGAGAAAAAGGTTGAATAAGTGCAGCATATTCTTATGACTTGGCAGGAAAATAGTTATTAACCATGAAGAGCATGAAGAAAATGAAGTTTAGTGAATTATCAAACCAAGTAATTGGTTGTGCAATAGAGGTGCACAAGAATCTTGGACCTGGTTTATTAGAGTCAACTTACGAGCAATGTTTGGCACAGGAATTAACTCTGAATGAAATAAGATTTGAATTACAGAAACCATTGGCTGTTCAATATAAAGGGATATCTTTAGACTGCGGTTATAGGATAGATGTTTTGGTAGAGAATAGTATAATTTTAGAATTGAAAAGTGTTGAAGAATTAAAAGGAATCCATGAAGCACAACTCCTAACATATATGAAATTGGCAGATGTTAAACAAGGTTTCTTGATAAATTTTAATGTTTGTCAATTAAAGCAAGGCTTGAAAAGTTTTGTTTTATAGCTTCATTAACTTCATGTCCTTCATGGTGAAAAATAATATCAGTGGTTACTTTAAGATTAAAAATATCAACCATGAAGGGCATGAAGAGCACGAAGAATACGGGATGTTTTAAACGGCGTAGCCGCCTTCAATAACTTCATGTCCTTCATGGTAAAAATTGCTAGAGCTAAGCTCTTCTTTGAGAATCTTTGCGTTCCTTTATGTCTATATGTTACCGACCAATTTAAAACCGACTAAAATTATCAAGTTAAACCTATACAGAAAAGGGCGGATTTCCATCCAGCTACTTGCAAAAGTAGCTGGATAGTATTTTTATGAATATCGGCAATATATCAGTGAAAATGGGATTTTTTCCTGTTTGAGTTTTTCAATTGTTGACTTTTTAAGAGAGTTTTATTATAGTTAATATATTAATAGAAATCTTTATAAAATACAGTAGAATGTGTTGTTTATGGAATATATTGTTGAAATAAAGCCTAAAGCGATTAAGGATGGTCGAAAAATACCTAAGAGAATTATTACGAGAATATTTGCAAAGATAGAGATTCTTTGCATAGATTTAACAGGTGATGTAAAGAAATTAACTAACTTTACACCTGAGTATAGACTTAGAGTAGGTGAATACCGAATATTATTTGAAGTAGAAAACGATAAGATAGTGATTTATAGAATTGTACATAGGAAGGATGTATATCGGTAAAAATTATGATGACATTACACCCTAAAATTTTAGAAAAAAATGGTAATAAAGAATTTGTAATATTATCTTTTGAAGAGTTTCAGAAGATACAAGATGAACTTCAAGATTACGAAGACTTGAAACTCCTAAGGCAGGCAAAACAAGCAGAACATAATGTTGACGGTGTATCATTGGCTGAAGCACAAGCACTCTTTGATGTGTAAGCTTATTATATTCACATATGCAATATGCTTGCGGAAACTGGTCGTTGGTTATCCAAAGATCCTATTGGCATTAATGGCGGTCTGAATCAGTATGTCTTCTGTGGTAACAACCCCGTGATGTTTGGGGATCCAACAGGGGAAAAAAGATGGCAACTTGATTATTGGGCGGACAAGAGTTTAGATGGTAATTGGGCTCAGAAAACT
>CAYTUX010000229.1:0-3183 GCA_964441455.1 uncultured Victivallales bacterium
TTCCTCCCTCGTTCGGGCGAAAAATCTTTCGCCCCCCATACGTCCCATACGTCCCATCCCTCCCATCTGTCCCATCTCCTCTCCCCCCTACCTCCCTCCTCCCTCCCGACTAACGACCCCCGATCAACGACCAACGACCAACGACCTCTCCCTCCTCCTTTACTCAATATCGTCAAGAAATTCGGGGTCTTCGTTGAGAAGATTGACAACAAAGTTGGCAAAACCGTAACCAACCATTCGAGTTGGAAAATTCATGTGGCGCTGAATCATTGATATAACAATAATATCGTGATTTAGAAGGTCTTTGTAGATGTCAGGGGGATCTTTTTTTAATTTTTGTTTTCTATGATTAAGACCTTTTTTATGAAAAACTAAACTTGAATTGTAATAAACTATCTTGCCGTACTCGGCCAGTCCGGCATAGACCTGTGAATATGCAAGCAGGTGGTTTGAGCTGTCTCCCACAAAAAGAACAGTCGGCAAATCTTTTTGTTCTGGTAGTTCAGCGGTATATCCCACCGGATAAGCAAGCTCTCTGTCTCTAAATAAATCTGGTGTCCAGACATTAATCAGATCAATCAGATCATTATCCATATAATGCGGCGCTTCATTGGTCATTATAATTGATATCTTGTATTCAGGATATGCAATATTATAGATTTTTTCAAGAATCTTTGATGCACCAAAAACAGACCAATGACCTCCACCCTTCGGAAACAGTGGATATTCGCTTGTTTTTTTTAGTTCCATAAAAAATTCTCTTCCATCAATAACTGTTACATCTGTCTTCTTCAAGGCATGAACAAACTGAGCCATAATATCAGTTTTATTATTAAAATTATACAACTGAAATCCATAAGGCAGAAATTCGGAATAGATATTTGCCTTGTTTGGAGCTGCAATAAAAATCAGTTTCTTATTATGCTTCCTCATTATTTGGTCAAGACTTACTAATGCGTCAATCTCACGCTGTAAAATATCATTGCTTACTGACTTCTGATATGTTCCATATATATCAGATTTCTGAAATAACCAGTTGCCTTTACCAATAATAATTTTTTCAGTTTTCATATTGTTTTCATGAAACAAAAAATAGTCCAGTTGATTGTTTGTCCTAACAAAACCTCCTTTGAAACCTACCAGACGCTCAATCTGTTTTTCAAATCTGTTCTGAAAACGTCCCGAAAACCAGTTTTTTAAAGAAAACTCAAATGGATCAAGAGATGCCTGCACACCGCCAAGAGAGGTTTCCGGAAATATTTTGACAAAGGTCTGAACTCCTACGACTGTTATCAGTAGTATAAAAATTATTGCTGTAAGTGTATATATCTTTTTCATATCAGAATTGGAAATAAATAAAAGGATTAAAACCATTTGCTATTAATGACATTATAGACATGGCGAATATAAGAAAAGCAATTACTGATGCCTGTATATATCTTAAACTTTCCGTAGAAAGTGTTTTCCACTTTTCAACATAAGAATGCCAAAGTTTTTGTGGATATACAGAAATAATAATTCCTGTTAACATCATAAAAAGTGCCCGAATTGAACATAGATTGTACCAGAATAAAGCTGGACAATTGATGCTTTGAAATGAGACTGTGTGCATTCTAATCAGAAATTCTTTAAGCTGGGCAAAACTTACTGCATTAAAAATTACAAATGACACTACAATAAGGTATAAAGTTATCAGCTGTCCAAAGAAGGATGGTATTTTTTTTAATCTTTTAGAACCTATTATTTTTTCAATGGAAAGTACTGCTCCATGAAAAGCCCCCCATATTATGAATGTCCAGCTTGCCCCATGCCAAAATCCTGAAACCAAAAAAACAATCCACAAATTTATATATGTCCTGAATTTTCCCTTTCTATTTCCACCAAGTGGAATATAAAGATATTCTGACATCCAGTTACATAATGAAATATGCCACCTTTTCCAAAATTCTGAAACGGATTTGGATGTGTATGGACGCCTGAAGTTTTCAAGAAATTCAAAACCCAACATTTTGCCGAGACCTATCGCCATATCCGAATATCCGGAAAAGTCAAAGTAAATCTGAATTGAAAAAGCAACTGCACCAAGCCACACCTGCCATGTGGATGCATATCCGGTATACTTAAAAACGGTATCAGAAATGGTTGCTACATAATTCGCAATCAGAACTTTCTTGCCTAAACCCAGTATAAAACGATATAACCCTGAACAAAACTTTTCTCCGGAATAGGTTCGCTCACCAAGCTGCCGGTTGATGTCATGATAACGAACAATCGGTCCGGCAATTAGCTGTGGAAAAAGACTCACATATAATGCATAACTAATAAAATTTTGAGCAGGCTTAACGTTATCACGATATACATCAATAACATAACTAAGCTTCTGAAATGTAAAAAATGATATGCCTAAGGGAAGAACAATGAGAGGAACCGAAAGCTCAGTTACATTCATACTGCTTAGCAGATGATTTAGCTGCACAATAAGAAAACCTGAATACTTAAATACAATCAGCAGTCCTACATTCAGTGTGAGAGACAAAATCAGCCATAATCTCTTGAAAGATGTTCCGGCAATTAACTTGCTCAAAATATAATCGACAACAGAAGAAAAAAAAAGAACAACTACAAATATCGGCTCGCCCCAAGCATAAAAAATATAACTGGCAGCCAAAGCTGGTATGTTACGAAATTTCTGCGGCGTAATGTAATACAAAATAAGAAATGCAGGAAGAAAGTAAAATATGAAAAGAATTGAAGAAAATACCATAATTTATAAATAACTCCTAAACTGTAAATTTTTGCCTGCCAACCTTGGACAAACTGGGAACCTCTCCATCAAATCGAACAACTGCTGATGCATATTGGAATGTCCTGCAAACATACAAAAGCTTTTCTGCAACAATACCAACTTCTAAAATATCATCCTTCCGCTGCAAAAGCTCAAAAACAATATCAACGCATCTATCAGCTTTCTCTATCCGCTCCAGAATCTTTTCTCTTTGACGAACTGTCAAATCTTCAAGATCATCAAAATCAAGAAGATCTTTGTCCTTGGTAACTTTACGAACAACATGACCAAGAGATGTACAGAGTACCTGATATGCAAACCGCTCCAAAGGTTCTACCAGCTTTAATGATAATGTGTCACATATATACCACGTGCACTCAATTGGCCGACCGGCTTCA
>CAYTUX010000230.1:0-20112 GCA_964441455.1 uncultured Victivallales bacterium
AATAAAAAATGCTGTTAAAGCTTTACCTGATAAAGATTTCAACTCTTTTTCTTCATGGTTTGATAAATTTGAAGAGGAGCACTGGGATAGGCAGATTGCAAAAGATGGCCGTATTTGGTTTAATCACTTTTAAAAAGTTGAACCATTAACTTTGTTGTGAAAAGATAAAAACAAGTAGGAGACAAATATGCCGACAATTTCAATGTTTTATGGAATTTTAATAAGAATGTTTTTCAAAGATACTGAAAAACATAGCTTGCCACATATCCATGCTGAATATCAAGGTCAAGTGGCGGTTTTACTCTATTCCTGATGGTAAATTGCTTGCAGGAAGCATGGATTCTCGAAAGGAAAAATTGATCGTAGCATGGATTGAAATTTACAAAGATGACTTGATGGCAGATTGGCAATTGGCTGTAAATGGTAAAATACCTTTCAAAATCAGGGGACTTAACCAATGAATATTTCTCAAGTAACAGCAGAAGCAGACTATAAAATACAAATAATAAGTGACGATGGTAAAAAGGGCTTATTCGATGTGAAACCATATTTAGAACTTGAAGCATTTTCAAAATTAAAAGAGGAAGAAGAGTTCTCAAAAATAATGAATGGTGGTTATTTCATAGAGTGGGATTGTGGTGCTGACTTATCTGCGGACACCATTGAATCCAAGTTACTTCCAAACAAGGAAAATACATAACGCCAATAAAATTGTGTTTATTTGC
This sequence comes from uncultured Victivallales bacterium, assembly GCA_964441455.1. GTDB lineage: Bacteria > Verrucomicrobiota > Kiritimatiellia > JAQICX01 > JAQICX01 > JAQICX01. The sequence goes on from CAYTUX010000230.1 coordinate 726, forward strand.
TGATAGTTTAATAGTTCCGTCATAAAAAAGAACAAAACCTCAACAAATGAGTGCACACTATTCCAAGCCGCGGACGCGTTTAGGAAAGTGTGACTGTAACGTTGGTAGAAAAAAGTTCATAAAAAACGATGCTTGACAGTTTTAAGTGTTGAGTATAGAATAGCCTTGAAAATTTACAGAAAAGAGGTTCAAATGGAAGCTATAACAATAAATATAAATAACCCAAGTTTAACGGATAAAGTTACTTGGTTTCTCAAGCACTTAGAGGCCGACGGATTGGAGATTATATCAAAAGAAGACTTTGAAGATCTTAAAGCATTAAGAACAACTCGCACTGAAGAATCAGTTTCATTTGATGAGTACTTGAAAAATGAAAATTCAAATACGTAAAAGTGCAATTAAAAATCTAAAGAAGATAGACAAAGAAGCCAGAAATAGACTTCATGATAAAATTCAGTCTTTATGCGATTTTCCAAATTTACCAAACATTAAAAAACTAAGCAACTTTGAGCCTGCTTATCGTTTGAGGGTTGGTGACTACAGAATACTTTTTGATGTTAATGAAGATACTATTGATATTGGTAGAATTCTTCATAGAAAAGACAGTTATAAATAAGTCACTGTAAATAAAATTCCCCAACAAATAAGTGCACACTATTCCAAGCCCGCCGGCGCGTCTAAGAAAGTGTGACTCCACCGTTCGCAATTGAATTAAGAAATATAAGGAACTAGAACATTATGATGATATTCGAAAACGATGACCATAACTGGTATCGCATTCCGTCACTAGTGACGACCCCGAAAGGTACGCTGATCGCGACGTGCGATCAGCGCAAGGGAAGTTATCAGGACCATGGTCAGGATACAGACGTGGTTATGCGTCGAAGCACAGATGGTGGAAAAACGTGGACACCAAAGGTGACTCTTGCGACAAAGCACAATGCAACATTGCACAGTGGAGCTTCGCTCGTTGACAAACGGACTGACCGCGTCTTCAAATTTTTCCGTGTAGCGCCGCGAGTTTCTGATCATCGCAGGTTGTTTGACGAGGAACGCAATAACTGGAGCTATTGGCGCGACTGGGGGGCAGGAAATTTTATGATTCACAGCGATGACGAGGGGGAGACATGGTCAATGCCGCGTCGGCTCGACTTCGAACATCCCGATGCCACGATGCCGCCACGATTGGCCAACAGCGTACACGGTATCCAGTTGGGCGACGGCACGCTCGTAGTGCCAGCCTGCTGCTCGTGTGCCGACAGTTTCGAATATGATGCGGATATGCCGTCACGCTCGTTCCTGCTGCTTAGCGAGGATGGTGGCGATACATGGTACGCTGGCGCAACCTGGGCACCGGGCTATGCACAAATGGAGTTCACCATCGCCGAGATGCGAGACGGTCGAGTCTATGTGAACCAGCGTTCGCTTGGACCCTATCGTCGCGTACTATGGGTTGACGATGTTCGAAGCACCCCCGTATTATCACTTCGCCCTGAGCCCCAACTGCCAGAACCCGTGTGCCATGCGGGTCTGCAACGAATTGACGATCAGGTGTTTTTTGTCAATCCTTCTGTTGAGAACCGCAACCGCAGATACAGGGAGGACATGCGACGAAATCTAACGCTGCAGGTCAGCAATGATGACGGCAAAACGTGGACAGCAATACGCCAACTCCGTGAAGGACCGGCAGGCTATGCTGATTTGGCGTCCCTTCCTGGCGGAGCACTTGCCTGTCTATATGAGTGCGGCGAAGTTCGTTACAACGACCGTATTGACTTCTTGCTTCTGGAGGGGCTCACAGCAGTCCCGGAGCAAGCTGAATAATAGGCGAACCAAGTGTTCCAGGCGAAGGCAAGTAGCCGCGCCTGATCCTCAACTTTCGCATAGGAGTTAAAATGATAGATAAACCAAACATATTGTTCATCCACGCCGACCAGCATCGATTCGATTGCTTGGGAGCATACGGCAACACGGACATCAAAATGCCCAATATCGACGCACTCGCACAAGAAAGCGTCTTATTCGAGAACAGCTTCTGTCCACATCCTGTGTGTACGCCATCACGCTATTCGCTACTGAGCAGCCAGTACATCCACCAGCACCGAGGTCTTACAAATGAGAGCACCCTCTCCTCTGATATCCCAATTCTGCCTCGGCTTCTCAAAGAAAACGGATACCAAACCACAGCCGTGGGAAAGATGCATTTCACGCCCACCTACCTCGATATTGTTTTCAGCGAAATGTATGAATAAATCAGATTAAGGAAATTTAATTATGAATAAAATTTATCCTATATCAAATCAGGCAGCTGCCTGTCTGAATAGAATCAACTTCGAGCATCCAATGTTCGAGAACTGCGATAAAGAATCGGTGAAAAATGTTGCTGAGACAATCCGAAACAACATACTGCCTGTTGAGCTGCCTGACAAGTATGAGATGAATCTCAGATGGGCAAGACAAGAAGAGTCCCCGGAACAACTTATTAAACGCTGCCTTGGCAATACCTGGCGGGTAGTTGGTCATGAATATCAGATGGAAGCCCTAGATTACAACATCTCGCCTGACCCGTCTGAAAACACAAGGGGAAAGGATTTTGGTGAGTGGACATGGCAACTGAATCGCCATGAAGAATGGATACCTGTAGCACTTTATTATCACCGCACCATGAATACTCAAGCCATAGAGGCACTAACCTCTTGGATCCGTACCTGGGTTGAAACTTGCCCTGCCCCTACACAGGAATTCAACACCGAATTGACGTCATGGCGCACAATTGAGATTGGAATCCGCCTAGGCAGCGTGTGGCCTTATATTTTTCATGTCATGAAGAATTCCGAGCCCCTTGATGACGAACTGCTTCTGGGATGGCTCAACAGTGTGGCCGAGCAGTGCTTTTTTGTTTGGGCGAATCGCAAGACCCGAAACTGGCTGATGATGGAGATGAATGGTTTGCTTACTGCGGCCCTTATGTTCCCTTTCTTCAAAGATGCCTCTGAATGGCGCGAGAACGCATTGCGTATACATATTGAAGAGGTTGATAATCAGTTCCTGCCGGACGGCATGCAAGTCGAGTTATCAGCATCATACCACGGAGTAAGCCTCATACAGTATATTCGTGCCTATCGCCTCTTGAAGCAGACCGGTGAAGACATTCCGCCGGAATTCATTTCCGGGATACAAAAGATGCTTAATCCTTGGCGGGCGATGGTTCGACCGAATGGACAGGTATTCGGCTTTCAGGACAGTGGCGAAGTTGACTACCCGAGCTGGTTGCGCAAGCTACCTGATACGATCCAGACCCCTGAAGATGCCTTCTTTGTCAGTGGAGGTCCAGAACCAGCAGAATTGAACACCTTGTTGCCCTACGCAGGTCAGGGCGTACTGAGATCCGGCTGGACAATGAATGATACAGCGGTTGCTATCGACGTAGGACCCTATGGTGACTCACATCAGCATGAGGACAAACTCTCCATACAGGTCTGGTCGCGTGGAAAAGACCTGCTGGGCGAAGCCGGCGTTATCAACTATGCCGACTCTCCACAGCGTCGATACTCTGTCGGAACTTTGGCTCATTCGACAGCCATTGTTGACGGGCTCGGACAAAACAGCCGCAGGACGCATCAAAATGGTCATTCGAAATTGCTAAATGCCCTGGACGATATCGATTACGCTCTTGAAGGTCCATGTCCCTGGATCAAGGGCGTGTATGTACACGGCTATGGAGTAAAGGGTGAGGTCGCTGTCAGGCACGAACGAACGGTCATTCTCCATTCCGCAACGCGCATTACAATCACCGACCGATTCTCTGCGGACGACGTGAAACCTCATTTGATCGAGATTCTTTTTCATCTTCTGAAGGACAACTATGAAATACAAAACTCAGGGGCTTTTACCATTGGAGAAAGCCCCAATCTCAGTTTGACAGCCCGAGCCACCGGCGGAGAGTCACTCTCGGTGTCAGCCGCTTACGGGGGAAATGAGCCCGATCTGAGAGGTTGGGCGTCGATGGATCCGGCTGACTACAAGGGTTCCAAGGATCTTGTTCCACGACCCTGCATAACAGTGACAGCCAGAATGGAAAAGAACATTGAAGTCGTTACGGAACTTTGCATACTCGATTAAGATAAAAAAGAGATGATTGGAAACGAAGTGCGAACCCGGGATAAGGTCAACAAAGCGTTGCACAGCGACACGGTAAACCGTGCCTGTTCCGAAACTTTATAGAAGGAGAATGAAGATGAACGAGGAACGCTTACAGAAGGCACTGCTAAATCAGATATTGCTGACGGATGGAATGTATACGTACAGTCCGTGGATCAGAACGGAATGACGTTGGAGAAGGAGGAAGGCCAGGTATCTTTTGGCTATACAAAGAAGGACCCCCGACCAGCCTTCCGTTACCGTGTGAGCAAGCAGACTAGTACCTGGGTTCGATTCTTTACACTGGTAGCCCCCTATAGTGGATCGCAACCGAATGTTAGCTTCAAAATTAAAGGAGAACCCAAAATTGGTGCATCGCGTATAGAATTGGAGATTGTGACCGGCGGGATCTCGAAATTAATCCGTTACGATTTATCCAAGGCGGCCAAGTAGATCAGCTTTCGGAACCTATGGATGGCACAATTGGATATCACTGGTGGCAACCATGCAAAAAAATATTATCAAAAACTCAAAGGATTAAAAAAACATGAATGAAAAAGCAATACTGTTTGATATGGATGGTGTTCTGACCAACACCGAACCGGTGATCCTCAAAGCGGCAATACTTGGTCTGAAAGACTATGGTATTGAAGCAAAACCGGAAGATTTCACACCATTTGTAGGTCGCGGAGAAGACCTTTACATTGGAGGTGTAACCGAAAAATACGGCAAAAAATATATTCTGGAAATGAAAAAGCATGTGTATGATGTATATATGCAGATTCTGCCATCTATGATTGAACCGATTCCCGGCGTAAATGAGTTGTTGAAGCAACTGCATGATCGCAATGTAAAGATGGCAGTAGCCACAAGTGCAGATTATATAAAGATGAAAGCAAACCTTCAAGCAATCAATGTTCCCCTCCAATGGTTTGATGCAATCATCACCGGCGAAAATGTTATGAACAAGAAACCTGACCCTGAAATTTATCTTAAAGCAGCCAAAGAGATAAATGTTGTTCCATTCAACTGTATAGTTGTTGAAGATGCAATACATGGCGTTGAAGCTGCAAAAACTGCCGGATGCAAATGTATTGCTGTAGCGTCAAGTTTTCCTGAAAAAGAGCTCCAAAATGCAGGTGCAGATATCGCCCTGGACAATTTTGCTGACATCACCCTGGACATGCTTAGATAAGAAGGTTTTTTTAGTGGTTTTCAAATCCGGGTTTATTACCCACAAAATATGATGAAGAACCAAAAACTATTAAAAATTACATATCTTTGATGCAAACTAGTTTCTTAAATAATTCTGTTGTCTTAACTTTATCGGATTTCATAGAAAACATATTATCTTGCAAATCAATAAGCCCAAAGAAAATCAGAAATCGCTTAAAAGAGCGAACGGAGTAACAACTGTAGGCTGACCGCAAATCAGGTACACGTACATTGTAGAAATCTTTAATATGCTTACAATACAATTCCGCATAAAACTCAGTTTTACGAAATTTTTCACCATACTTATCAAGCAAAACGAGCGTAAAGCTTGACTCTATTTGACCCAGTCCATCATACTCTTCGTCATATCTATCAAAATACCCCCAGTTAAATTTTGCAGCACCAACCGCAATAATGTGTTCAAAGAATGTTGCATCATCAGCAATAATATGCTCCCCTTTTTTGGTAAGAGTCAGTGTATTACTACGCTTCTTAACAATATCCGATAATTCAAGGATAATCCTTGCAAAAACAATAGACATAACACTATCTTCCCTGCTAACCTTGTAATCATACTCTTCAATCATTTTGTCTTTAATATATCCCTGCGCATAAAGTTCTTTTACATATTTAGGAGGAAGAGCTCCAGTCGAAGTTAATTTAATCTTGCCCTCTTTTTGAATGATTGATACAAGATATTTAATCTGATTTAACATAGGAATCTTCAAATAATCACTCTTATCTTCCAAAATCTTAAACTCAACACCTTGCCGTAAAACAACAGGCTCTGACTTTTTACCAGAAACATTACCTTCTTCAAGTAAATCTTGTATTTGCGACATAACAATTAATGCATCTTCCCTACTTAAAAGTGCATAATCATCAAGCAGATCCTCCATCATTTCATCAATAAATTCATCTTCAAATTTATCCCAGTTTCTTTCTGTAAATTTTGACAGGAATTTCTGCATAAACAACTCTACACTCATCCTATCAGCACTAGTAGTGTTATCAGAAGTTATTGATATTGAGCGTCTTTTACCGATTGCATTAACAGCAATATTGCATATTTCCAAATCAAAACTCTTAGGATCAAAATCCATTTCTCCCATCCATTCGAACAACATATCATAATCAGGATGTTCAGGGTCAGCAAGTACCTCGATCAGATTATAAAAGCCCCATATTCCGCCACAATCTTCCGGAGGTGCAGCCATCTCACCTCCTATAACAGTATACAACTTGTCGGCAGGCTTCATTTTGCCACCACAAATTACATCAACGCACCAGGAATCTCCAAAATCATACTCATATTCAAATCGCGAACCTTTTTTTTGGAAAACATCACCAAGAACGATATCTTTCTCGTTAATACAATCTTCTCTAAAGTCTTCAAAAACTTCCGGCGGACCAATATATTCACCCTTATACTTAAATTGGTGAAGGTGATAATCATCCCATGACATTAACACCTGAATAACATCATGAAGCTCAGCAAAAGAAAAATCAGCAGGCAGACAGACTTCCCTCCAAATCTCCGGTTCACTATACTGCAAAGACAACTTTACTCTAAATCCATCAATATCTTTTTTACTCACTATAATATTCCTTATTTTTTATATTTTTTGCCACTTCCACACTCATTCCAAATTTTCACATATTATCTTTATAACACATTCCAAAACACTCAAATAGTATTAAATATTATTTTTTTTAATCTTTGCAATCATAAATTAGGGTTTTCTGTGTAATGCTTAATTTTTCAGTTGGGTGCATTTTTCGGCGGCACCGCCCTACAGTCGCTGATGCTATAAAAAACGCTAAAACATTGATTTGCAGGTGTTTTGTAATGTCCATGCTGTTTCTTCCGGTGTAGCACATTAATTAATAGATATATCTATCATTAAGGTTGAAGGCATTCTCTATGTGATTTATTTCAAGAGGGGGAAGTCCAGGTTCGCCGACAACCTCAACAATATCTATCCTGAAATATGGATTCTGCTTTTTCAGTTTTTGAAGATATGCAACAATAGCATGCTGAAGCTTAGCTCTCTTCTTCCTATTTACAGCAACAGCAGGTCTGCCATAACTTACAGATTTGCGAGTCTTAACTTCCACAAAAACAATTACATCATCATGCAAAGCAACAATATCAATTTCATACTGCTTTTTTGGAACATAATTTCTTTTAAGAATTTTATAGCCCTTTTGCTGGAGAAAACCGCAAACCACATCTTCGCCCCAGTCACCGGCAATCAGATGCTTTGGTTTTTTGTTTATGTCCATAATAAAATCCTTTCATTATTTGCACTCTACACAACAAAATAATTCCTGTCAACCATTTCTTATCGTTTTTTTCTGTATTGACGTTTGTTAACCCTTGCATTAATTTTAGGAATAGTATAATATTTTTCGAAAGTAGAGATGTTATTTTTACATCTTTTAGTTATTAAAAACAAACAAAGGAGAACAAATGAGATATTTAAAGCTTATTTTGTTATTAACATTAGCAGTAATATTTGGTTGCAGCAAATCAGCACCTACAACCGAAAATGCTGAAGTACCGGAAAAAGTGTATAAATTAAAGTACAGTATTTTCTTTCCTGCCAGCCATATTCAGTGCCAGAAAGCACAAGCTTGGGCAGAAGAAATCGAGGCTGAATCTAACGGTCGCATAAGTATTACAGTACACCCCGGTGGAACTTTAACAAAAGCCAACAAATGCTATAGCGGAGTTGTTGAAGGCATTTCTGACATAGGCATGAGTTGCTTTGCTTATACTCGTGGTCGTTTTCCTTTTTTGGAAGGATTAGACCTGCCGCTTGGATATCCAAATGGTAAAGTTGCAAGTGAAATTGCAACAGAAATGATTGAAACATATCAACCGGAAGAAATGAATGATGTAGAGTTTATGTATGCCACTGCTCATGGGCCCGGCATCATAGCATCCAAAAAACCTGTCAGAACAACTGAAGATATCAAAGGAATGAAAATTCGTGCAACAGGTTTATCTGCAAAAATAGTTGAAGCGCTCGGCGGAGCACCAAAGGGTATGAGTCAAGGCGAAACATATGAAGCTCTACAAAAATCTGTAGTTGATGGTACACTTTGTCCAATCGAAACGTTAAAAGGTTGGAAACAGGGCGAAGTTATTGACTACGTTACAGATTCACAATGCATCGGCTACACAACATCAATGTTTATCGTCATGAATAAAGACAAATGGAATGAACTACCTGATGATTTGAAAGAAATTATTAATAAAGCAAACAAGAAATATGTTGGAGTTCATGGTCAGGCATGGGATGATGCCGATAAAGAAGGCCGTGAGTTTGTTATCTCTTTAAACAAAGAAATCATTGAACTACCAGATGAAGAACAAGCCAAGTTCGTGGCAGCTGTTCAGCCTGTTATTGCAAACTATGAAACATCTGCAGAAGAAAAAGGTCTGCCTGGCAAAGAGTTGGTTGCCAAAATAAAAGAAAAAATTGCAGAAGCAAATGCAGGAAATTAATAAACAAAATATTGAAAGCATAAAAAAATTTATGGTTCATCAGAAGACCATAATATTTTTTCTAGGCATAATTGTTACAATAACTATTCTATTTCTACTCAAGCAAGCGCAAGCGGTCTTTGTGCCGTTTACGATTGCTTGGGTGTTATCGCGTTTATTGACACCAATTATGCTTTTTTTAAAAAAGAAGAAAGTGCCGACGGGACTATCCGTCGTCTTTCTTCTGTTAGGAATGACTGTACTTTTCTCTATCATTGGGTTGATAGTGTCTTTAAGTACAACTTCCCTTACACATGAACTGCCTACTTATTTATACAAGTCTACCGTCACAATCCACAAAATTACTAATGAGGTTGTTCAAAAGTTTCCACAACTGGCGTCAATGGAAAAAAAATCTGAACCTTCTGATGCGCCAATGAGTGAACAGATTAAGGAATTGCAAAAATCTGACGTTTTAGATATACAGGTCAATGAAAAAACAAAGAAATTGCTAGAGAAAAATAAGGAAAAAAGCAATATTCAGGAAGAGATTAATAAGCAGATCCTAAATTTAAGCAAAGAAGCTTTAAATTTGGTAGCAATTATCTTATCAACACTTACAAGTATTGTCTCAAGTGCAATCATGATTCTTATAATGCTGGCATTTATGCTAATATCTGCAGCTAACAGCAAGGCAAAAATTGATAATGCTTTTTCCTCCGCGCTATCATCCAGAATAAATAGTGTTATTGATTCAATCAGCAGTAAACTAAGCAAATATCTTTATATTCAAACAATGATTAGTTTAATTACCGGCATACTTGTTGGGGTTGCATGCAAGCTTTTTGGAATAAGCTCTCCTCTCACATGGGGGTTTCTAGCGTTTCTTTTAAATTATATTCCAATAGTAGGTTCTATTATTGCATCTGTACCTCCAATCATAATTGCCTTAATAACATACTATCCAAACTGGTGGCCTATAATCGGAATCACGCTGGTAATTTTAGGCATTCAGCAAATAATGGGCAATGTTATTGCTCCAAAACTTATGGGTGACAGTCTGGATATAAGCCCTGTAATGATTCTTTTTGGCTTACTACTATTTTATTGGATGTGGGGAATTGTCGGGGCGTGGTTGTCTGTAATGATTGTAGCAACAATAAGAATTGTATGTGATAATATTGCACCGCTCAAACCTATTGGAGTTCTTCTCAGCCAGGGTAAAGCTTACATAAACAAAAGAGATCATGAGGAAGCTCCGGCAACCAACGAAGAATAGCCGTCAAAAAAATATGAAATTTAGAATTCCAAACCTCTTTTCGGGAGGCTTAATTGTCAACTATGCATGTTCATCAAAATGTGGACACTGCCACTACAACTCCAGCCTCCAAAGAAACAAAGACTACATAACAGTTGATAATTCTCAAAAAATATTTGATTTTCTTAAAAGAAATGGCTGCAAATCAATACATATTGGAGGTGGCGAACCATTTTTACAGATTGAAAAACTAAAAGATGTTCTTGCTGTCGCAAAAGAGTCCAATATCAATATTGAATATATTGAAACAAATTCATCATGGTTCAAAAACGAAAAACAGGCAGCAGAAATTTTAAAAGAGCTGCAAAATCTTGGTGTTAACATGCTGCTTATATCCATAAGTCCATTGCATAATGAATACATACCTTTTCAAAAAGTTGAAGGTCTCATTAAAGCATGTCAGAAACAACAAGTATCAATCTTCCCGTGGATTAAAAATTTTGTACCGGATATTGCACAAATGGACAAAACAAAAACACATAGTCTTGATGAATATCAAAAACTTTTCGGCAAAGATTACAAAGAAAATCTTATACACCGATACGGATTAAGTATTGGTGGCAGAGCAATTGAAACCTTTCGCGGTTCATATATTGATAAAACATATAAAGAGGTTTTAAGAGAACAGTCCTCATGCTCAAGCTATTTCACAAATACATCGCATTTCCACATAGACCTATATAAAAAATATATCCCATGCCACTGTGTAGGTTTCCAATTTGATATTGACGATTTTGAAAATGGCTTTGACGAGACAAAGTACCCATTCTCAAATTCAATTTACAGGCATGGAATTAATGGAGCTTTTGATTACGCTCAACATATAGGCTTTACTCCAAAAAGCAGCTATATATCTGCCTGCGAAATGTGTGAAGATATCAGACATTTTTTATGGAAAAATGTAAATACAAAAGAGATAGGTCCTAACGGATTCTATAAAGAAATAAAAACAAGAGGAAAATAAAATGGATAAATTACGCTACAGACAAATACACTTAGACTTTCATACATCTCCAATGATACCGGAGATTGGAGGAAAGTTTGACAAAGAACATTGGCAGAAAACACTAAAAGATGCACATGTTGATTCAATCACATGCTTTGCCACTGGTCATCATGGATGGTCATACTACAAAACAGAGGTTGGGGATATGCACCCACACTTGAATTTTGATCTTCTTCGAGAACAATTTGATGCATGTAAGGAAATTGATGTTAATGTGCCAATATATCTGACGGCGGGTGTAAATAATGTGGAAGCAGAAAAGAATCCGGGCTGGCGAGAAATCAACAGAGAAGGCAGATATGCAGGATGGACAGCTAGTCCAGTTGAAGCTGGTTTCAAAAAAATGTGCTTTAACACAGATTATCTTGAATTCCTCTGCAAACAAATAGACGAAGTTGTGCAACTCTTTCCAAATTGTGATGGTATATTTCTGGACATTATACATCAAGGACAATGCTGCTGCCCACGCTGTATAGAAGATATGCAGACAAATAATCTTGACCCAAGAGTTGAGGAAGACAGAATAGCATGGGCTAAAAAAGTTCTTCTTAACTATTACAAAGCAACAACTGATGCTGCAAAAAAATATGATCCAAACATGAGAATATTCCATAACAGCGGTCATATTCAGCCAGGCAACAATGATATTCTAAAATATTTCTCACATTTAGAACTTGAATCACTACCAACAGGCGGTTGGGGATACGATCACTTTCCAATGTCTGCAAAGTATGTAAAAAAACTTGATAAATGGGACATAATGGGAATGACCGGAAAATTTAATACAACTTGGGGAGAATTTGGTGGCATCAAACATCCAAATGCTCTGCGCTATGAGTGTGCAGCTATGATTGCATATGGAACTAAATGCAGTATTGGCGACCAACTCCATCCATGTGGCAAATTGGATGACACAACATACAGTGTAATTGGCGAAGCTTACAGAGAAGTTGCACAAAAAGAGCAGTGGTGTGATGACGCTGTAAATGTGGCCGATATCGCTCTATTATCAGTTGATTCAATGGCAAAAGGTCATACTCGTAACAACCCTGCAGACATTGGAGCAAACAGAATTCTTCTTGAAGGACAGTTTCTTTATGACATATTAGATGATGAAATGGACTTTTCTCAGTACAAAATGCTTATTATTCCAAATGGCATAAAGATTGATAGTAATCTAAAAACAAAAATCGATAGCTATCTTACAGCAGGTGGTAAGCTCATTATTGTTGGAAACAGTGTGGTAGATGAAAATGAAAACCTGATTTTTGATATTGGTGCAGAATATTTCGGACAGAGTCCATACAATCCTGACTTTCTAAAACCAGTTGACGGATTCATGCCGTCATTTGGTGACACACCATTTGTAAATTATGTGGGAACTCAAAGAATTAAGGTAACAGATGGTACTACCCTTGGTGATGTATATGATCCATACTTCAACCGAGAGTACAATCACTTCTGCTCTCATCAGCACACACCTTTCAAACCAGATGCATCGGGATTTGCATGCGGCTCAACAAAAGGAAACATCCTATATCTGGCAAACCCCATTTTTATGCTTTACAGTGGGTATGGGGCTGTTATTTATAAAGAATATGCAATTAACTGCATTAACTACCTGCTTGGTACTGGCAAGAGAGCTGAAGTATCTCTACCTTCTACAGGTCGGATTACTCTCACAGAACAATCTGAAGAAAAAAGAAATATACTTCATCTTCTATATGCAAACACAATTGGTAGAGGAGGTCAAATGCAACTTGAAGGTGGGAACATGTCAGCAACCGGTAAAAATGTTGAATTGATTGATGAGCTTATTCCTCTATACAATATAGAAATTAAAGTGAAACCGACAATTGACAAAGTCACAAAAATTACACTTGAACCACAAGGAGAAAAGATTGAGTATAAACAATCAGACTCCGGAGAAATAAGTCTGACTCTTAAAAAACTCCAGTGCCATCAGATGATAGTAATATCATAGGGCGGACGAGTCGCCTGTCTGCCTGACTGCGCACAGGCAGGCAAATCAGTAAATCACACTAATCTACACGAATCAAGAAAAAGACAAGGCAAAGATTCAGCTCACAGAGCGGACACTATATTGCGAGCGTATAGTAGTGGATGCTTTTTGAATTGGAGTAATGTAGAGTCGGTTCTGTGAATCGAAAAAACTCCGCTCATAGAGCGGACACTACATTTTCCCAAATTAATGTTGTTTGCAAGTAATGTAGCGTCCGAACTATGTTCGGAATCATAATAAATAATTTTTCATATATGACAAACATTATTGACTCAATGCAATGGAAGCAGTTGAAAGCCCCAGCGGGGCAACATGGCGACATCTATCTCTGTAGACCCGGGCTCTTGTCACGCCGTATACAGCTTGCTGCGAAGGAGGATAACCCGGGGGAATCAAAAAAGAACAAACCCAGCTACTAACAAAATCAACAAACTGTGGTTGTAATAAAAATTTTATTATTGTTAGTGGCTGGGCTGCTCTCGGCAAAGCATGCCATAATGAAATGAAAGCAAAAGGGGAAAAATTGACAGGTCACTTAATGAATGTAATTGACTATTAAACATTAAATTGCTAGATTGTTTGCAAAATTAATTTCTAAATTCAGGAGCTATATAATGACAAGAGATTTTATTCCATTCTCAAAACCGTCAATATCAGAAGATACAATTGCCGCAGTTGGTGAAGTTCTTCGATCCGGTTGGATAACCACCGGTCCAAACTGTGCAAGATTCGAAGAAGACTTATGTAACTATACAGGCTCTAAAAATGCAATAGCACTTTCATCCGCAACAGCCGGAATGCATATTGCTCTAAAAGCTTTGGACATTGGTCCAGGCGATGAAGTTATTACTCCCTCTATGACATGGGTGTCCACGGTTAACCTGATAGTACTTTCAGGAGCCAAACCGGTGTTCTGCGATGTAAACAAAAATACTCTCTTAGTAGAAGCATCGGATATTGAACCTCTGATAACAGAAAAAACAAAGTTGATTATTCCCGTTCACTATGCAGGAGCTCCGGTGGATTTAAATAAAATAAGAAAACTTGCAAAAAAATATAAAATCAGAGTCATTGAAGATGCTGCACATGCCATTGGTACAGAGTACAAGGGGGAATCAATCGGCAGACACGGAACTGCAATTTTCTCTTTTCATCCAATAAAAAACATTACAACCTGTGAAGGTGGCGCCATTGTAACCGATGATGATGAGCTGGCAATAGAGCTTAAACAGCTTAAGTTTCATGGGCTTGGAGTTGATGCATTTGATCGAGAAACACAAGGTAGAACACCACAAGCGGAAGTATTAAAACCAGGATTCAAGTATAATATGACAGATGTCTCCGCAGTGATTGGAATACATCAGCTGGCACAACTTGACAAGTTTAACAGCAAAAGACGTAATCTCTCCAAACACTATAACAAACTCTTAAAAGATATTCCCGGAATAACACCACTGGAACATCCAAAATATGACCATAAACATGCAACTCATCTTTATATCGTCAGAGTTGATGAATCCATCACCGGAATCAATCGCGACACATTTATGAGTGAACTTAAAAAAACAGGCGTAGGAACCGGCCTACATTTTAAAGCCGTACACCTGCACAAATATTACAGAGAAAACAGCTCGACAAAACGTGGTGATTTGCCGAAAACAGAGTGGAACTCAGAGAAAATATGCTCTCTACCGCTGTTCCCCGAAATGACTATGGGTGATATAGACTATATCATTGACAAAATTAAGCAAATAATATAACATAATTTACTTAATTTTAAACTCTAATGATGGAAACAAAATGACAGAAACTTTATCGATTGTTATTCCGGTTTTTAATGAAGAAGACAACCTGAAAGAACTAATATCAAGAACACTTGAGGCTTGCGAACAGACAAAAATGAAGCACGAAATCATTTTAATTGATGATGGCAGCAAAGATAAATCAACAAGTATCCTTGAGAAAGCATCTGCAGAAAATCCAGATAAAATAATATCTGTGTTCTTAAATAGAAATTACGGTCAGCATGCGGCTGTTATGGCAGGTTTGAGGGAATCTAAAGGCGATATTGTTATTACCCTGGATGCTGATTTGCAGAATCCTCCCGAAGAAATTCCAAACTTAGTGAATGAATTAATTGATAAAGATGCCGATGTTGTTGGTACAATTCGCGAAAACAGGCAGGACTCTGTTTTAAGAAAATCCCGTCTGCAATAATTAATAAAGCTGTTCAAAAAGCAACTGGTGTCAAAATGAGCGACTATGGCTGCATGCTCAGAGCCTACAAACGAAACATTGTTGATGCAATGCTGCAATGCCACGAAAGAAGCACTTTTATTCCTATTCTTGCAAACTCTTTTGCCGCCAAAACAAGCGAAATAAAAGTTGCACATGCACAAAGAACTGCCGGTGAATCCAAATACAGCTTTATCAAACTGATTGCTTTACAATTTGACCTGGTTACATGCATGACAACTTTCCCTATTAGAATGCTCACATACCTTGGAATTGTCGTAGCTATGTTTGGCACCCTATTTGGGGTTCTGATAATAATCTTAAGACTTATACATGGTGCTGAATGGGCTGCCGAGGGTGTCTTTACACTGTTTGCCGTCCTATTCATTTTTGTAGGACTACAGTTTCTGGCAATGGGTTTATTAGGTGAATATATCGGTAGGATTTATGAAGACGTACGTGCAAGACCAAGATATTTTGTTAAGGAAATAAAAGGAAAAACAACACTTTAGGGTCAAGCGTTGCCGGCAGCTTAAAATTAATGGAATAGCTCGCAAGTATTATAAATGTTTGCTTTGCTCAACGAATGAAATCTTCTGGTTACGCATGGCGATACAAAACGAGCAACGCTTAACTAATTTTAGTAATCCATCGTTCGTCTAGAGCACTAATATGTGCTAAAAACAAATTTAAGAAGAAATCAAGAATATTTCAAAAATAAAAAATAAGAAATGACATAAGGAAAACAATGAAAACAGTAGTTTTTGCATATAACAATATTGGCTGTACAGGCATTAAATCACTTATTGAAAATGGATATGACATACAAGCCGTATTTACACATATCGATTCTCCAAATGAAACCATTTGGTTTGATTCTGTTGCACAGGTCGCTGCAGAAAATAATATACCTGTTTATGCTCCGGAAGATGTAAACCATCCCATATGGACTCAAAAAATAAACGATCTCCAACCGGAAGTGATTTTCTCTTTCTACTATAGAAATATTTTAAAACAAGACATTTTAGATATTCCAAACTCCGGTGCATACAATCTGCACGGATCACTACTTCCGAAATATCGTGGTCGTTGCCCTATTAACTGGGTGCTTGTTAATGGTGAAACAGAAACCGGAGTTACTCTGCACCATATGACTGCAAGACCGGATGATGGCGACATCGTTGCTCAAAACGTGATTACAATCGAAGATGAAGATAATGCAAAAACTCTAAGTATCAAAGCAAACAACGAAGCAGCGAAACTTTTGAAAGATATTTTACCTAAGATTGCAGATGGCACTGCACCAAAAATTTCACAAGAAAGTTCAAAAGCATCATACTTTGGTGGCAGAAAACCTGAAGATGGTGAAATAAACTGGAATGACTCTGCTGAAAAAACTCGTAATTTAGTTCGTGCGGTAACACTGCCATGGCCTGGGGCATACTCATTTATAGGAACAAACAAATGTTTCTTTTGGGATGTTGAAGTTGTTGAAGATAATAAGGGTAAGACTGGCGGAACTATTGTATGTTCCGATCCGTTAATTATTTCATGTGGAAAAGGTGCAATTAAAGTGAATTTTGCTCAGTCTGATAACGGTGTATACTCTACAGGCAAACAATTTGCCCAGCAAATGAGCATTGTTGAAAATATGAAATTCACAGCTGATACAACAAAACTTAAAGAAAAAAATCGCAGAAAGTCAGTATTGATCCTTGGTGTCAATGGGTTTATCGGCAATGCACTAAGTGAAAGACTGCTTGAAAACGGTAAATTTGAAGTACATGGTATGGACTTACGCTCAAACAATATTACTAACCTGCTTGATAAACCTAACTTTAATTTCTTTGAAGGCGACATATCAATTCATAGAGAATGGATTGAATATCATGTAAGAAAATGTGATATCATCCTGCCGCTAATTGCAATTGCAACACCAATAGAATACACAAGAAATCCACTTAAAGTTTTTGAATTGGACTTCGAAGAAAATTTGAGAATAGTGCGTTACTGTGCAAAATATAACAAAAGAATTGTATTCCCTTCAACTTCTGAAGTTTATGGACAATGTCCTGATGAAAACTTTGACGAAGATACTTCTCAACTAGTTACAGGTCCAATAAGCAAGCAACGTTGGATATACTCATGTAGTAAACAGCTTCTTGACAGAGTAATATGGGCATATGGAACAAAAGAAGGACTTCCATTTACTCTATTCAGACCATTTAATTGGATGAGACCTAAGCTTGACTCTCTCACATCAGCTAGAATTGGAAGCTCAAGAGCTATCACACAACTTATCCTTAACTTAGTTGAAGGAACTCCAATACAGCTAATTGATGGTGGCGAACAAAAAAGATGTTTTACAGATGTGACCGATGGTATCGAATGTCTATACAGAATTATTGAAGACAAAGATAACATATGTAACGGCAAAATCTTCAATATTGGTAATCCGGCTAATGAAGCAAGTATCAAAGAACTTGCTGAAATGCTCCTTGAAAAATTTGAAAAACATCCTTTTCGTTCAAAATTCCCTCCATTTGCAGGCTGCATAGAAAAAGAGAGCAAAGCATATTATGGTAGCGGTTATCAGGATGTGCAGCATAGAAAACCAAGCATAAAAAATGCTCAAAAATATCTTAACTGGAATCCAAAACTTACTACAGAAGAATCCGTAGAAGAAACACTTGACTTCTTCCTGAAAGAAGCTGTTGCATCACACGAGTTCGAAACAAAATAACAAAACTTTGATAACTAATAAAATAATCCTTGAAATTATTATATAGGACACACCTAAATTATTACAATAGCCAATTTTTCAAAAAATCATTTTATTTCATGAGTAAATCAGGTAAATTTTTGTTAAATAAAACAAAAACAAGGGCCAAAGAACAGCAACCCTTAATTCATATTGTTTTTTTTAACATAAAAGAAACTTAAAACGTGTTTTTCCACTAAATTTGAGCAAGCTCCGCCTTGATGTCATATTTTCATGAAATTTATAAGATTTTACTAAGCAACTATTTGCTACTTAGGTGGCTGAACTACGTCAACTTGGAGTGCACGAACGGTGCATAATCCTCCAAAATCAACTTTTTTCATTTTTCGACTGCCTGATTCTCTCTTTTCAGAGAAACGCTCTCTGAATCTGTCAAACATTGACTCACAAAAGTCCTTGTCTCCAAAGACAAGCCCATCAGTCATGTAACGAACTCTGCAATGCATTGAATCCGACAAACTTAATCGTCCTCGTTTTTCAAGAACTTCTTCAATATGTTCTTTACTGAAGCCAAGTTTAATCACATTTCCTTCATAATCAGTAACTTCTTCTCCCCTTTCAAAGATATGCATTCTGTACCAAGCAGAATATTTGCTCCAAGCTTTGTATAATTGACCTTTTTTAAGGGTTAGAGGATCAATAAATATCTCCTTTTCTGTATACATAGAGACAGTACGAATGACATTTGCCATTGCAACTTCATTTCCTCTGTATGCCTCTCCGTAATTGCAGAATTTATAATCTTTTACATCATCAACATAACCGGCTCTGACAGGATTTAATTCAATATATGTAGCCATCATAAACAACGCATCAGGCCTGTCCTGAACAATTACACTTTTGAATCTATTTCCCCAGTATGAACCCGATCTCTGATATTTTGCATTATACCATTGTGCATACTTCTGCTTTAAAGTCTTCTGAAACTCTGACACATTATACATACGCTTCAGATGTTTCAGCTTTAAATCTTTCAGCATCTTATCGGCATATTCAACACCATACCGCTCTTTTCTGTCCTCATATTCACGTTGAATCTCTCGTACATAAAAGTCGCCATATAAACATCTAATTCGACGCATAAACTCCTGATCATCAATGTATTCATAATCAGTCTGCTCAAGCAGAATATGATAATGATTGTTCATAATTGCATAGGTTAAAACCCTGCAACC
>CAYTUX010000231.1:0-18598 GCA_964441455.1 uncultured Victivallales bacterium
CCCCGCCGACCGAAAAGGGCATTTAACCAGAAAAACAGGGATTAACATTCATAATTCATAATTTGATTGAATGTTTAGGGTATTTGTTGTATTCTTCCAATTAAACAGATTTAGAAAGTTGGTAATGGTGAGTGAAGAGAAGAAAAAACCGAATATTAAGAATCCATGGTTATCAGTATGGATATATCCTGAATTAACAATAAAGAAAATATTATCTTTAAACCCTAAGTATGGCATATATTTACTTGGATCTTTAGGTGGTGTATTACAGGCTATGAATCTTGCAGAGGTTGTTCATGCTAAGGATTTTCTGCCTGAAGGTGATACATTGCTTATGATTCTTATATTTGGTTTTGGAGCTATTCTTGGTATTCTAAACATGTATCTTACGGCATATGCTCTGAAATTAACAGGCAAGTGGTTTAAGATTGATGGAAAGGCCAAATATTCAGATTTAGTTGCTGTTGTTGCATGGGCAAATATTGTTGCGATTCCATTTATAGGAATATATGCTGTTCAAATATTCTTTTTTGGTATGACAATATTTACAAAGAGCGGTTTTGAAGAGATGATACAGACAGGGACTAGCGATTTTTTAACTATGGTTCAAACATTTTTTCAAGTTTGGTATATTGTTATGTTTGTTAAGATGATTAGATGTGTGCAACAGATTAAAACTATAAAGGCTGTTTTAAATATGCTTTTAATGTTTTTTGTATTAATCTGTGTTGCCATGTTATTGAGCATGATAGTTATGGGAACAACAGGAGCTTCAGCTTTACCGGCAGTTAATTAAAAAGTAAGAGCGGGACAAAGCCGATGAGACAAATGGGAATTATGGGAATTATGTAATGCGACGATCTTGGTTGCGGGTGCTGTCGGGAGTGATAATAGAGTGTGCGAGAGGGGCTTAATTAAAGATAAGCAAAATTATGGAACGATATTTAAGAACTGAATTACTTTTTGGGAAAGAGAAGTTAGAAAAGATCAAGAATGCAATTGTTGCAATATGCGGTTTGGGGGCGGTGGGCTCTTTTGCTCTTGAGTCGCTTGTACGCACAGGTATTGGTAATATTATTGTCGTTGATTTTGATGTCGTAGGGGAGAGCAATATTAATCGACAAATTCTGGCGTTGGAATCCACAATTGGCATGCAGAAGACTGATGTTGCCGAACAGCGAATCAAAGATATTAATCCTGACTGTAATGTAACTAAGTTACCCATTTTCATCGATCATACAACTGTTCATCAGATTTTAGATTTAAAGCCGGATGTTGTTATTGATGCCATTGATAGTTTGACCCCAAAATGTACATTGCTTGAACAATGTGTATTACAAGGTCAATATGTTATTTCCAGTATGGGGGCTGCACGCAGAACAGATCCGACAAAGATAAAGGTTGGAGATATTTCCAAAACAGAGAATTGTCCACTTGCAAGATTTGTAAGAAAACGACTAAGACGTAGAGAAATCTATAAAGGTGTCAGTTGTATTTTTTCTACAGAGGATGCACCAAAGCAATCAGATTTACGAGGAGAGGGTACAGGTCTTTCAGAGGATGCGGAAGAATTTTATCGCGGACGAGGTCGAGTTCAGATGGGCAGTTTTTCATGTATCACGGGGATTTTTGGTCTTATTGCAGCCAAGGAAGCAATTTTTCATATTATTGGAGAGAGTTGAGAGAGAGACGGTAAATCACGTCTGTACAAGAGATAAGAGAGAAGGGTAGGAAGCTTCCGCTGTAGCGGAAAAGTACAAGAGTGACGCATGACTCATGACGCCAGACGCATGGGAAGAAACGGGAGAGGGCACAAGAAATTGTAAATGGTGACCCTAAACAGGGCAGGAGCACCTGCAAGCTGGTAGCGTGCATTGCGTAAAAATGAAACAGAAGAAAAAGCTTGAAAAGTCAAAAAAAAACTTGAAATACATATGGAAATATGGCAGTCTATCAGCTTGTTTATCACAAACTAGTTTTGAAAATTTAAATATGGGGTCGCTGGTAAAATCATAACATGTTTTAAATCATGTGTTTATGAGAATTAAGAAACCAGTAAACTCTAAAATTATATGAATGAGGTTACATTATGGGAACAGGAAGAACTTTAAATAAGGCTCCAAAAACACGTCCAAAGAAGAGCCCGATTGAAAGAAGACGTCGTGAAAAAGTACAAAGAGCCAGACTTGTTGAAGCGGGAATGGATTCTGAGATTGTTCGTAAGATGACGAACAAAGATTTGCGTGAAAATTTGATGAGTACTGCTATAGAGCAAGCAAAAGCAGCAAAAACATCTGCTTAAATTTGAAATAGGGTATAACATAAACAGTTAAATGTTTAGGGTTATTCCCTTTTTTTTTGATTTTTTTGTGGGTATAGAAATGGATAATAACAACAAAAGTATATTTGCATGGCGAGAGCTGCTATTAACGTTGTCACAACGAAACTTAAAAGTAAGATACAAGAGTTCAGCTCTTGGATTTTTCTGGTGTCTGCTTAGTCCGCTTTCTAAAATCCTGATATTTGCTGTTTTTGCCGGAATTCTTAAATTTAATGTAGGCAAGCCTGATTATCTTCCATTTCTTGTTATTGGTATAATTATTTGGGACTTTGTTGCCTTATGTATGGGGGATGCGCTTGGTTCAATAGTCGGCAATGCTAACCTTGTTAAGAAGACAAGTTTTCCGAGAATAATCTTACCCCTCGCAAATGTTTGGGCTAATCTAATAAATTTTTTGCTGACATTTGCTGTTTTGTTTGTTTTTATTCTAGTTTGGTACATACCCAAGGGTACTCTAAGTCTTCAACATCTATGGCTGCTTCCTGTTATTATTATATCTCAAGCTGCATTTTGTCTGGGAATTACAGCATTGTTGGCAAGTATGAATGTTTTTTTCAGAGATACAGAACATATATCCGGGGTTTTTCAACTTGCCTGGTATTTTCTTACACCAATATTTTATAATGTTGATATGCAGACCTCTAAGCTTTCAGGTCTGGGTACGTTCTATCCATATCTGGTTTTCTTAAATCCCATGACCGGAATATCCTGTGCTTATCGATATGTATTGATGGGCGACAATTATAAGACAATGTTTGAAACAGTTGAAGCTATGCCTACAGTTCGTATGCTTTCTGTATCCTTTGCTGTATGCTGGATTTTTATGTTTGTCGGTGTTTTTATTTTTGAAAAGAGTCAGAAACTATTTGCAGATGAGTTGTGATATGAAAACAGAAAATGTAATAGAAGTAAAAAATGTTACCAAAACTTTTAAGTTGGCAAAGTCTCAAAGTTTAAAAGGTTTACTTGTTGATTTCATTAAAGCAGGTTCATCTCGAAACACCTTTGATGCCTTGCATGATGTTAGTTTTTCTGTAAAAAAAGGTGAAATACTCGGCATAATTGGTGTTAACGGAGCGGGAAAAAGCACTTTGCTTTCGATTCTTGCCGAGACAATGTTTCCGACATCCGGCTCGGTTTCTTCTGTGGGAATTGTCTCTTCTCTGCTTGAACTTGGAGCAGGGTTTCATTCAGAACTGACAGGAAGAGAAAATATTTTTCTTTATGGTTCTATTATGGGCATTTCACATAAGCAGATGGCAGAAAGATTTGACAAAATAGTAGAATTTGCCGGTTTAGAAAAATTTATTGATCAGCCTGTTAAGCATTATTCTTCAGGCATGTATGTTCGTCTTGGTTTTGCAGTTGCCGTCGAGGTCGATCCTGATATTCTGCTCATTGATGAGGTTTTGGCTGTTGGAGATATGAATTTTCAGAAAAAATGTCTTGCAAAACTTCATGAATTTAAAGAGCGTGGAAAAACAATGCTCATTATATCACACGATATAACTGTTATTCAGCGCATAAGTGACAGGGTACTTGTTCTTGATGCAGGTAAAATAATCAATCTTGGGGAACCGGATAAGATGGTTGGCGAATATGAAGATCTGTCACGTAAAAAAGCTGGTATAATATCTTCAAAAGAGTGGGGCAATGGAGAAATTACAATTCAGAATGTTAATGTACTTAATAAATCAGGCGAGCCGGTTGAGATGTGTGATTCAGGTTCTGAAGTAACTCTTGAAGTCGAATATGAAGCTGTTAAAACAGTGGAAGAGCCTGTTTTTGGTTTCTCCATAGTAAATTCAGGAGGAATGATACTGTTTGGTAATAACACCCAGATTGAATGTCAGCCGACAGGTGTTGTCCGACCCGGAAAACACAAATATAACCTTACTTTTGACAGTCTGCCACTTGCTGATGGTGAATATTACTTTTCTTTAGCAATACATTCAAGTGATCATGCAACCAATTACTATAGAATCGATAGAGCAGTTTCATTATATATAAAAGGTACTAAAAGAACAGAGGGTGATTTATATATAAAAACAGAGTGGAAAATTTAATGATTGATAAAAGAGAATATATTTCAAAGAGTGTTGAAGAGACTCAGAAAATAGCTTTTGACCTTATTAGTCAGTTTCCTCAATATAAAGTATATGCTCTACATGGTGAATTAGGTGCAGGAAAAACGGCTTTTACATCTGGTATCGCAGCTGCACTTGAAATAAATCAGCTTATTAAGAGTCCAACTTTTACAATTATCAATGAATATACAGGAGGAAAAAATTTCCTGTATCACATAGATTTATATCGGTTGAATTCACCTGACGAGGCACTTATGCTGGGTTTTGAAGATTACCTCGAATCAGGAGGCATAACAGTTGTAGAGTGGCCTGAAAGAGCTGAAGAGCTTTTTCCGGAAAACACTGTTCATATAACATTAAAACCCCTCCATGATCCAAACCACCGGGAAATAGAAGTTATATTGCCGTCCGAAGATAGAGATAAGAAAGAGCTTCCGCTGTAGCGGAAAAGTACAGGAGAGACGCGATAAATCACTTCTGTACAAGACCCTTTTTGAAACATGCGATATTTCCTTCAACAACAAAATCTTTTTTGTCTGCAAACTTATCTTTAATGGCCTTAAGGATTGAATCAATATTAAATGTTTTAGTATCAAGTTGAACAAGAGCCCCAAGCATAATAAGGTTAGCACCTCTTGGATTTTTTAATTGTGCGGCAAGTTTTGTTGCATTAATTTTGTGTATTCTAGGGTCGTCAGGAATGTTGATGCACATTGTTGTGTCTACAACTATTTTAGCATCAGAAGTTGCTTTTTTAATAAATTTATCTAGGCTTGCTTGATTGAGTAACAGCATGTAGTCAAACTCTTCAGATACAGGGGTAGCAATCTCTTTGTCAGAGAAAACCAGCTGGCAATTTGCTGTTCCTCCACGAACCTCCGCACCATATGCAGGGAAATAAGTTATATGAGGAACATCATCAAGAGCAGATGATGCGACAATTTTTCCTAATGAAACAATACCTTGTCCGCCTGCGCCGGCAAATAAAATTCTTTTATTATTCATTTACACGTTCTCCATTTTTTCTAAAAACTTTTACCGGGAAAACTTCCTGCATTGGTCCTTTGACAAATTCAAGAGCTCCTACAGGTGTCTGTTTCTGGTAAGTTGGACAAGGGGAGAGAATTTCTACAAAGGTATATCCTTTTCCTGCAAGTTGTGCTTCAAAAGCGGTTTTGAGTGCCTTCTTAGTTTTTCTTATTCCGGCAGGACCATCCAATGCAACCCTTTCGATATAGTAAGGTTTGTCAAGTGTATTTAGCAATTCGCAAACTTTAATTGGCGGTCCCATTGTATTATAGTCTCGTCCGTTAGGAGAAGTGGCAGTCTGTTGACCAATCATAGTTGTTGGAGCCATCTGCCCGCCTGTCATACCATAAACGGTGTTATTTACAAAGATTATTGATATATTTTCACCTCTATTAGCAGTATGAAC
Organism: uncultured Victivallales bacterium; assembly: GCA_964441455.1. Lineage (GTDB taxonomy): Bacteria > Verrucomicrobiota > Kiritimatiellia > JAQICX01 > JAQICX01 > JAQICX01. The sequence continues at coordinate 5,864 of CAYTUX010000231.1, forward strand.
AGTCTCGGCTGTGCCGATTGCTGCTAAGTCACCATCTCCCTGATAAGAAAAAACTATTTTATCAGGTAATGATCTTTTAATACCTGTTGCTACAGCAGATGCTCTTCCGTGAGCGGCTTCTGAAGTATCAAAATTCCAGTAATGATATGCAAGAACAGCACATCCGACCGGGGCAACAGCAACAACATCTTCCCGTATGCCAAGTTCATCAATAACTTCTGCAAGCAGTTTATGTATAATTCCATGACCACATCCGGGACAATAATGCGTACGAACATCTGTAAGTGCTTCCGGTCTTTTATAAATTATTTTACTCATTCTGTTCCCCATTAAATTTTTTCTATAATTGTTGTTTCAGAAGGAATACCGCCTCCGGTTCTGCCGACAAATTCTACAGGACAATTTCCATTAGCTGCAAGTTGTACATCTTCTATCATCTGACCGGCACTTAGCTCAACAGTAATAATCTTTTTTACTCTCTGACTAAGTTTGTGGATTGCATCGGTCGGGAAAGGCCAAAGGCTTACAGGTCTTAATAAACCTACTCTTTTTCCTTCATCTCGTGCAATGTCAGCAGCACCTCGTGCTATTCTTGCACTTGTGCCATAAGCAACTAAAAGACAGTCGCAATCATCTGTCATATATTCTTCATATAAAATTTCATTTTTTTTGATTTCAGCATATTTTGCCTGAAGTCTTGCATTGTGAGCTTCAAGTACACCTTCACCCAGCAGTAGAGATCGGACAATATTTGGTTTACGGTCTTTGCAACCCGTTAAAGCCCATGGTTTGTCAACAAACTCAGGCTTATTTTTTTCAATAACAATAGGTTCCATCATTTGTCCGATTCTGCCATCTGAAAGAATCATAACAGGAGTTCGATATTTATCAGCCAAATCAAAACTTAGACATGTTAGATCATACGTTTCCTGAACAGAGTTTGGAGCTAAGACAATTAGGTTGTAATCGCCATGACCACCGCCTTTGACTGCCTGAAAATAGTCAGCTTGAGATGGGGTTATATCCCCAAGTCCGGGACCTGCTCTTTGCACATTTACAATAACAGCCGGCAATTCAGAAGCTGCAATATATGATATTCCCTCTGACTTTAAACTTATTCCCGGTGACGATGAACTGGTCATTGTTCTTTTGCCTGCTGCTGAGGCTCCGTATACCATATTTATTGCAGCAATCTCACTCTCAGCTTGAATGAAAACTCTATCATTCACGGGCATATGTAAAGACATATATGCTGTCAGTTCATTTTGTGGTGTAATTGGGTAACCGAAATAGCAGTCACATCCTGAATCAACAGCACCTTTTCCAACAGCATCATTTCCTGTCATCAGTATTCTTGAACTCATCAATTTACTCCATAATTCCTAAAAATTAATCATCGCACTTGGTTATCTCAATACATGCATCAGGACATACCAGAGTGCAGATTTGGCATCCTACGCATTCTTCAGGTAGTTTTGCTTTGGCAAACGTATTCCCCTTGCTGTTAAGCTCCTCTGTCATGCCCAAAACATTTTTTGGGCAAAGTTCAACACAAAGCTCACACCCTTTACATAATTCTTTATTTATATTAATAATAAACATAATCTTGTATATTCCTTCCTTTTCGTTAACTTATTCAATTTAAATATTTAAATTGATTAACGAAAGGTGATTTAATTATACCTTAAATTCTCTCCGATATTTTTGAATCATATCAAAAACGTCATTTCAAGTCGAATATTTTTTTTAGAATTTACTATTTTCTGTTTTTCCGGTTGAACACCCTTTTTGGCGGGGTCACGGACCCCGACCCTACAGTTGAGGATGCTGCAATCAAAGCTAAATTGTTGATTGCAAATGGTTTCTGTAGGGTCGCCCCGCCCTCACTTTGAATTTTTAAGAATCAAAGTGAGGGCGGGGCTAATCTACATTTCCGCAATAAGCATTATGTGCACGCTAACTTTTTAATCCTCCGCCTTGCGGGATCACCCAAAACTGAAAAAAACAAGCTCTCTTTTGCTTATTTTATTGGTTAAAACAGATTTTTTCTTGTCCAACCGAAAATCTAAGGTCAATTATTTACAGTGGTATTATATCTTTATTACAGAGTATAATAAAATAACTAAAGATGAATTGCACGAATGCTGTCAGAACCGAATGCTGATTTTTGGGTCAGACAAGGTGCATCCATTATAAACGGTATTATTCAGAGGCATGTAAATCGCGGACGATACGAGGAACTTGAAGCTTGGGACTTTATCGAGTTTACAGACGTTGATGGAGCACCTTGGGAAGAGGATAATCAGATTCTCTGTGATCCCGGACATGCTCTCGAGTTTATCGGGCTGGCGACTAAATTTCTGCTCGCAGCACAATCATCGCAAGTGCAGTCTAATGAATTGCAAAATGTGCTTGTTCTTTGCCGGGATGTTTTGCCGGCGTTGTTCGTCCACGTTTTCAGATGCGGTTTTGACACAGTCAACGAAGGTATATACAAAACCATCGATCTTAAATCTCGCCGGCCGGTCAACGACGAATTACCATGGAGTTTGCCCGAGACCATTCGTGTCTGTGCTTTGCTGCCGAAGGTTTTTTCGGAGAATGCACCGAAAGAAATACCTGAAATCTGGCAGTGCTGTCACGATGCACTGTTCTAAAACTACGAATTAGTCTAATTTGATTAGCCCCGTATGCAATACGGGGTTAGTTACAATATAACTCCCCGACCCTGGAGGGGTCGAACAAAAGAAAATACCCACAATAATTGCAGAAGAACCTTTATTTTTTATTTTGTAAGATATTGGAAATAAAAATGTTAGAAAAGTGCTGGATTTGCAGACGGGGAGGGACACGGGAGGGACAGCGTCCTCGCTGTCCACAAAAGTCTGAAACATGGGACACTTGAACTTTCGCTGGTTCAAGATATCTGAAAGCAGGACATTATGCTACGCTTTCCCGCCATGCGGGATCGTATAATCCTCCAGCCTCACTTCCTATGGTCGTGTGTTTAAAGCAATGGAGCGTAGCGAAATGGTAATAAACAAGGAAATGACGGGTTGTAGTACAGATGCTTTCTTAACGCACTATAAGGACGACCTGCCGCAATTTTGAATTTCATATTATTATCAAGTTGTTTAACAATTTCTAAGGGTTTATATATCATAGGGTTACAATGCTTTTTTACTTGATATTATCAAGTTATTAACAATCAAAACTTTATACTTATAAAAGGTTGTTAATAAAAATGTTAATAAGTTTTTGTTTTTTGTCTTGATATTATCAAGTGATAAATCATATATTACGCAACATGAAACGCCGGAATCCAAACATATATACGACACTAAAAAAGAGACGAAAAGCAGAAGGCATTACCCAGATAGCTCTTGCAAAGGAAATAGGCTGCAAACAGTCTGCAATCAGCATGATGGAAGCTGGCAATCTTGACGCATTATCTGAGGACAAACTTCAGAAGGTTGCACAAAAGCTTGGAGTTGAGCTGGAACAAGATGTTAGAGATTCATCAAACTCATCAGCTTTGGTGCAGAAGTATTGTCCAAATCATGATTGTCCTTCAAACACTCCGTATGTTGTCGCTGAAGAGCTTTTTTTTATGCCTAATTTTGTTGTTGAGGCAACACAAAAAAAGTCTAAGTGTATATTTTGCGGTGAGATTTTACAGCATGAGTGTTCCAATCAGGATTGCGGGGCAACCGTTTCATGCAAATCAGCATGCTGCAATGACTGCGGAGAAAAATATGTTCAATGCTATAATGATGTTTCAGATAAAACAGCTTGGGCAGATGAACAGCGCAGCCGTATTGAGCAGATCCGTAGATTAATTGATAGTTAATAATTGACAATTTATAATTACGGAAAAATTGTTGATTTTTCAAAAACTTTTTTATCCCCCCCAATATATTTCTAATTTTTAAATATTTTTGGAATAGAAACGCTTAAAAGTGCAATATTTTTGGAATCAACTATTGACTTTTCAAAGGATTGAGAGTTATAACCAATTAACAACAAGTGTTTTATGTTTTAAAAAGTGTGTTGCAGACACAAAAACGACTTTTAATCAATTAAATCAGAATTTATCACTTAATTATTTTTAATGAAGATGGGGACATCTTCGCTCCCAAACAACAGCACCTGAAAATTAATCAGCATTATCTGCAGTTTTTTTGTAGGGTCGGGATCCGTGACCCCGCCGAAAAAGGGTTTTTCAACCGAAAAATCAAGGGTTATTATCCAAAAATATTAAAAAACTTGCAGATATAAGCACTGTTTGCTATTGTAACGTCAACAGTTAAAATATATAAAAATTTTTTTGAGGAGTAATTTAATGAAAATGATAATAACAGGTGCGACGGGACTGCTTGGCAGATCAATCAAAAAAGAGCTGGAAAAAGACAATGAAATTCTATCTTTAGGATTTTCAAGGGAGGCTGAAGATATAATTAAGCTTGATCTGACAGATTTTGATCTGGTAAAAACATTGATAATGACAGAGAAACCTGACATAATTATTCATTCAGCCGCCGAAAGGCGACCGGATGTGACAGCCAACAATCCGGATGCAGCGGAAGAGTTAAATGTGGCAGCTACAGAAAACATTGCTGAATTGGCGGCAAAATATAATGTTTTCATGGTTTATATATCAACTGATTATGTTTTTGACGGAACAGAGGCTCCCTACAGTACAGATGCAACACCAAATCCAATAAATCTTTATGGAAAAACTAAATTTTTAGGTGAAGAGGTCACAAAAGAGTATGCTGATAATTATGCAATACTAAGAGTTCCAATTTTATATGGCAATCAGGAAGATTTAAAAGAGTCAGCAGCAACGGTAATTATGGAGCAGATTATGGAAAATCCTGAAATGAAAGTTGACAATTGGGCTTCACGTTTTCCTACCTATGTGGGTGATGTTGCTTTCACACTAAGAGAGGTGATTGAAAAGGTTGATATTAAAAATACAAAAGAAATTTTTCACTGGTCGGGGGATGAGGAGTTTACGAAATATAGTATGGCAAAAGTTATGGGAAATATACTTGATGTTGATGTATCAAAAATTGAGCCTGATAACGAACCTACAGGGGGAGCACCAAGACCAAGGGATTGTCAGTTAGATTGTTCAAAAATTGAGAAGATGGGAATCGGTAAGCGAACACGGTTTGCCACGGTTGTCGAGAAGCATCTGATTGAGTGAGTGCGAAGGTAAGAACGTTCAATCCCGAAGGGATGACAGCATGTAGCCACCGGTGTAAACCCGTTGGATAATAAATAATAACCATTGAAAATCCCGAAGGGATGACAGCATGTAGCAACGGGTGTAAACCCGTAGAAAAAGAAAAGCAATATATAAAGGACTACAATATGGCAGGAACATATACAAACATCCTAACGCATATAATATTCAGTACAAAAAATCGCTCCCAAATTATTACAGACACATACAAAATCAGGTTATATAATTATATTGGTGGTATTATACGACACGAAGGTGCTATACTTCTAGAAATTGGCGGCACTAAAGATCATGTACACATTGTTATAAAAACGAAAGCGATACATTCTATAGCAACAATTACGCAAAAGATAAAATCAAACTCATCCAAATGGGTAAACGACAACAAACTAATTGGCGATAAATTTTCATGGCAAAGTGGGTATGGAGCATTTTCAATTAGTGAATCACAAATTTATAAAGTTAGAAATTATGTTGCAACACAAGAAGAACATCATAAAAATAGAGATTTTAAAGAAGAGTTAATATTATTGTTAAAAAAACATAAAATAGAATACGAAGAGAAATATTTGTTTGATTAAGAGTGCCACCCCTTCGGGGTTCAATGTATTATCATTAAGATCCTCGGGTTCACACCCGAGGCTTTACGCCTTGACACCTTTGGTGTCATAAAATCCCGAAGGGATGACAGCATGTAGCCACGGGTGTAAACCCGTTGGATAATAAATAACAACCATTGAAAATCCCGAAGGGATGACAGCATGTAGCCATGGGTGTAAACCCGTTGGATAATAAATAACAACCATTGAAAATCCCGAAGGGATGACAGCATGTAGCAACGGGTGTAAACCCGTAGAAATTAGCCACGGGTGTAAACCCGTTTAAAACATTATGAAAAAGTGTCCATTTTGTGCAGAAGATATTCAGGATGCAGCAATAAAGTGCAAGCATTGCGGAGAGTTTCTTGATGGTCATCAACGTCCGGTTGTGAACCAGGAAAAGAAAGACTGGAAATTCAAAAAGTCAACAATTGTTGTAGCTTTTTTATGCGTTGGACCATTTGCTTTGCCATTAATATGGTATCATCCAAAGATGAGTTTTAATAAAAAAGTGATTATAACCCTAATTATTCTTTTGATTACTTACGTATTATGTATTATCATGTGGTGGTGTATTAAAAATATTTTAGAATATTATAATCAACTATCTGAAATTTATAAAATGTAAGGAAGTTCTATGTATTACATCGGAGCCCATGTCAGCACTGCCGGCGGAGTTTTTAACGCCCCAATAAATGCCAAAAGAATTGGGGTAAATTCTTTTGCACTATTCACCAAGAATCAACGTCAATGGAAGGCAAAACCTTTTAGTGATGGAGATATTGCAAAATTTAATGATGAAATGCAGAAGAACGGCTTTGCTTCCGAGATGGTTCTGCCGCATGACAGTTATCTTATTAACATTGGTCATCCTGATGCAGAAAAGCGAAAGAAATCACTTGATGCATTTATTGATGAACTTAAACGCTGTCATCAATTAGGGTTGAAATATCTTAACTTTCATCCGGGCAGTCATCTGCGAGAGATATCAGAAGAGGAGTGTTTAAAGCTAATTTCAGAAAGCATGAACAAAGCTTTAGAGCAAGTTCCGGAAGTTATTGCCGTTATTGAAAACACTGCCGGGCAAGGTTCAAACGTCGGATACAAATTTGAGCACTTAAAGACAATTATTGATAGCATTGACGATAAAAAGAGGGTTGGGGTATGCATAGACACATGTCATACACATTCTGCCGGATATGATCTGCTTACAGAATCCGGATGCAAAGCAACATTTGAGGAGTTTGATAAAATTATCGGCTTTGACTATCTTTACGGAATGCACTTGAACGGGGCAAAGGTTTTACGGGGAAGTCATGTTGACAGGCATCAATCTCTTGAGCAGGGAGAGTTGGGAATGGAAATTTTCAAATTTTTAATGAATGACAGCAGGTTTGAAGAGATGCCGATGATTTTAGAAACAATTGACTCGACAATATGGAAAGAAGAGATTGAGCTGCTCCGAGGGCTTACAAAAAAAGAATGTGTAAACGAGAAATGTATGTGCGACATTAATGTCGCCCATACTAATAAGAGATAAAGAGTAATGAAATATTTAATAACAATAATTTTGTTTATAGGAACAATAACAACTGTTTTTTCTAAAAATGACAATTTAGATCAGTTAAAACAGAATGTTGAGCATTGGATTAATCTGAAAAAAGAGATATCAACAGTTCAAAATGAATGGTTGACAGATAGATCAATCATAGAAAGAGAGCTTTCAATTGCCAAAATTGAAAAAGAAGAACTTAGAGACGAGTTAAAAACTGTTTCAAAACAGCAAGAAGATATAGGTAAAAACATTGAAAGTCTTATCAACCGTAAGACAGAGCTTGAAAATGCTGTAAACGGTTTGATACCTGTTTTAGATAAAGCAGAGAAAGATATACTGACTTTTAAGCCTTACATACCTGAACCATTATATCCATCCTTGAAAAAAGAATTTGAGAGTATTGCCAATTTAAAAAACAGAGACGATATAATCGATCGGCTTAGAAACTTGGTATCACTATATTTAAAAATCGAGACTATGGAGCATGAAACCCATCTTGTCAGAGATATTTTTACAATAAAAGATGGAACAAAAGTTGAAATGCAAGTTCTGTATATTGGTCTTTCTCAAGCATTTGCAGTATCTTCAGATGGCAAAAATGCTCAAATCGGGAAACCAGCTGAAAGCGGTTGGGAGTGGAGAGATAGGTCAGAATTTGCGGCTGAAATACAGAAAGCCATATTGGTCTACTCCAGAGAAGTTCCACCTGAAATTTTAAATCTTCCTATAAGTGTTAAGGAGGAATCAAAATGAAACTAATATATTCAATTTTGTTTTGTGCCATTTTAACATTATCCGTTTCAGGAGAAACCAACAATCTTTTAAATGCCGTTACACAGTCAGAGAAAGACATTAAAGAAGCAGTGACAGAACTAAACAAACTTAAAGCTTCTGTTCAAAAAGAAAAAACACCTCTTGTTCTTAAGCTTAAAGAAGAGAGAGAAGCTTTGGCAAAACTTCGAAAGCAGGCGGAAACAGCTCGTTTAGCATCCGGTACCGGTTTTGACAGGCAACAGGAATTAAAAGAAGATGTTGACAGGCTGAAACGGCAAATGCAGTTTGTAGAATCAGAGCTACAGGAATATAGACGTTCAATTCTGACAATTGCACCAATCTTTGAGCAGGAGTCACTTATAGAATTATTGGAAACAATCGATGAAAAGCAATTAAAGAGTCTAATACCGGATATAGAAGGTGATGCAAAAACACTGTTTGATGTATCATACAGCTGGTGCAGTTATGTAATTGGGGGGTACCTCAAAAAAGGAACATGTCTGGATTTGGATGGTTATGAAAAGAGCGGGACATTTGCAATTTTGGGTAACTTAGCCTGGTTTTTAAGCAACGATGGTGATGCCGGGCTTGTAGTACAGAAAAGCAACTCCATAAAGCCATCATATGTATCCAACTTTTCATCATCCGAAAAGAGTCAAATCAAAAAACTCTGCACAGATGGAGCCGGATATGTTCCAGTTGATCTTAATAAAGGCGATGCCATAAAAATTCATGATGCAAAGAAAACACTCTTTGATAATTTCAAAGCCGGTGGTTATACAATTTATCCACTAATTGCAATTGGTGTTATATCCTTTTTAGTTGCTTTTACAAAATGGATTTACCTTTTATTGTTAAAACCTTTTAATAAAGATTTAGCAATAAGGCTTGCTGATGCGATACGCAACGGCAAAGATACAACTCCTGTTTTGATGCAGATTCAAAGACCATTCAGACCAATTTTTAAAGAAGCAATTGATAATTCAGACATACCAAAAGAGCATCTTGAAGAGATCTTATACGAACAGATTATTATGGCTACGCCAAATATTCGAAAATATATCGGCATGCTTGCCGTATTTGGTGCTGTTGCTCCCCTACTAGGCTTATTAGGAACAGTGACAGGAATGATTCATACATTTGAAGTTATTACAATTTTTGGAACTGGAAATCCTGCAATTTTATCTGCCGGTATATCAGAGGCTCTTATAACAACTAAAGTTGGTTTAGCAATTGCAATTCCCACTTTATTAGTGCATGCATATCTTTCAGCAAAAGCAAAAAGCGTCGTTTCAGATTTAGAAGATCAGGCAATATATTTTGTAAACGCACTTAAAAAGAAGATTTAGCGGACGCCGAGGACGGCATCCCTCCCGTATGAACCTTGCAGATTAATGTTCAATTGCAGCTTTAACCGGGAGGGTCAGCGTCCTCGCTGACATAAAAAAACTTACAACTATAAAGCAGAGATTAATGGAAGTTATTTTAAAATATTGGCAAAGTGCAGGTATTCTGGCAATAGTACTTGCTGTAGTTTGTTTTGGAATATGTTACTACTTTTTCAGAATATATTTTAATCTGAAAAGAGTTTCTGATGTACCTTCAGGCTTTGAAAAAAAGCTTAACAACGCAATTAAGAATTCAGATTTTTCAACATTCAAAAAAGAATATGAAAAGTCAACAGCTTTAATTTCAAAAGTGATATGCAGCAACATAACAGATAACAGATTAAAATTAAAAATTACAGATTATGATAGAATTGCGGACTCATCAATAAGAAAGATTACGGTCAATCTGATAATATTAGCTGCTTTAACAACAGCTGCACCACTTGTAGGGCTTTTTGGAACAGTACTTGGAATGATAGAAACCTTTGATGGTTTAGCCGGATATGCAGCAGACACAGGTGCTGTATTAGCATCCGGAATAAGCAAAGCTCTAATAACAACACAAGCCGGATTGATTATTTCAATACCGGGTATTTTTGGAGTACTATTTCTTGCAGTCTCAGAGTCAAAATTAAAAGCAGAGATGGCATCGTATCGAACACTTATCAATTTATATAGCAACAAAGAATGAAGGAATTCAAGAACGTCCAACGTTCAACGTTCAACATCCAATGATGAATATTCGCAAAGCGGGAACTAATAGTAAATTTAGAAAGAATAAAACTATGAATACAGAATATGACTTAGACGAGCGCCTGTTAAATTATTCCGTACGAATTATAAATATTGTTGAGCAACTACCAAAAAATAGGGTTGGAAACCACATTGCCGGACAGTTACTTCGTTCTGGTACGTCCCCATATCCAAATCACGGAGAAGCTCAAGCTGCAGAATCTTCTAAAGATTTTATTCATAAATTACGTATTTCATTAAAAGAATTGAGAGAAAGCAAAAGATGGTTGAGGCTTATACAAAAAGTTCCATTAATTAAACCAAAGGAAAGACTTGATAATATATTAACAGAAACAGAAGAATTAATTAAAATATTTGTAACAAGTATTAAAACTACACAAGAAAATGCTAATAAAAAGTAATGTATTCGATATTCGGCGTTGAAAGTTCGATGTTGGAAGTTCGTAGAGAAAAGGGAGAACGTTCAACGTTCAACATCCAATGATGAATGAAAAAACAAAAAAACTCAAGCGGTAGTAATAGTGGGTGAGACAACAAAACCTCAATTTTAAATAAGAGAAAATATGAAGAGACAGTCTAAACAAGATACTAAGACAGAGCAAGTTGACATCAATATGTCTCCTTTGATTGACTGTGTCTTTTTGCTTTTAATATTTTTTATTGTAACAACAGTTTTTGTTAAAAACACAGGTATTGACATAAAAAAGCCTCAGGCGGCATCCGCAAAATCATTGCAGAACAACAGCATAATGATATCAATCTCCAGAGATGGCAGAATTTACTATGGGGGTACAGTTGTGAGCTTAAACAGTATCAGGGGAATTGTCAGGCAGCAGTTAAATGTTAAAGAAGTTCCTGTTGTTATTTTAGCCGATGAAGACTCCAGAAGCGGTCAGCTAATCAAGCTTATTGATGAGTGTAAACTTGCCGGAGCAAAAAGCGTAAGTATTGCTGCAGATATGAAAAACTAAGAATTTTCCCATGACAAATATGCCGGTTTACTTTTCGGATGCCTAGGACGGAGGGGCGTACTATTCCCTTATGCTTTTCTGCTTAATGTAAATCGACATAAAACCTTGATTTGCAAGCCGGGAGGGTCAGAGTCCTCGCTGACCGCAATAAAAATTAATGTTTTGTAATTTTTATCTTGCATTTTCGTTTAAAAATCAATATATTTCCCGCCTATCGAATAGATAAAATTTTGATCAAGCGGAGAGGTGGCTGAGTGGCTGAAAGCGCGGGATTGCTAATCCTGTGTAGTCTAATTACGGGCTACCGGGGGTTCGAATCCCCCCCTCTCCGCCATTTTCGCAGGCTGAGCCTGCTGCCGTTTTTTATTTTTTCCATCATTTTCGGTTTATTTTCTCTTCAAAAAATACCTAAACTGCGTAAACGGTCTAAGGGACATAAATAATGTTTTTATATGTTGCTATCCTTAAGAAATTTATGAGTACAGCACGAATCATTACTTCCGCTGGGGCAAGCCAGTCGGTTAGTGGAAAACTTTTTTATACAACTTTTAAAAGTGCCTTAAAGGTCAAAATTTATTTGTAAAAATTCGCCCGTTCCATGAGCTTTGTGAATTGCATCGGCAACCGGTTTAAAAGTTTTTCTATGGATTGGACATGGTCCATATTTATTTATAGCCTCAATATGTTTTTTTGAGCCATAACCTTTATGGCTTGCAAAGCCATATTCCGGATATTTTTCATGGATATTTTTAAACTTTCTGTCTCGAGTAACTTTTGCAATAATACTGGCGGCAGCAATAGATATGCTTTTTAAATCACCCTTAATAATTGATTCTGATGCAACAGACAGACCCTTTACGGGGAGACCATCCACCAATATTATATCCGGTTTTGATTTAAGATTTTCAATTGCTCGTCCCATTGCCAACCATGTTGCCTGAAGAATATTAATTTTATCAATTTCTTCCACGCTTGCTTCCCCCACTGCATATTGAATGCCATCTGTGCATATCATATATTCAAAAATCTCTTCACGAGTCTTTTCTTTAAGCAGCTTTGAATCATTAATCAGGGATATAATATTATTATCTTTTTCGGCAAGCATAAAATCTTTATCAAAAACAACAGCTGCTGCAACAACCGATCCGGCAAGAGGACCGCGACCGGCCTCGTCAAGCCCGGCAACGTGTAACATCCCTTTATACCAATATTTTTCTTCAAATTCCAACATATTCTTATCTTAGCAAACGCTGTTCAAGCTGAGTTTCCTTTTTTTATTTTGCAAAATTCTACGTGATTTTTGTCCAATGGGCAAGGTTTTTGTTTGAAAAAAACGTCTTATTTTGGTATAATGCCGGACAACCGGACAACCGGACAACCGGACAACCGGACAACCGGACAACCGGACAACCGGACAACCGGACAACCGGACAACCGGACAACC
>CAYTUX010000232.1:0-6243 GCA_964441455.1 uncultured Victivallales bacterium
ATCTATTTGTTAAAATTTATTTTGTTTTTTAAGTTTTTTCAAGACTTCTTTTGAACAGTCGCTATCGCTCAAGAGAACTAAGTTAACAAAGATGAATAAGAGTAAATCCTTAGTTTTCTTCGTTATCTTCTGTTAGAATTATTTTATCTTCTTTTAACGATTAGATGAGGCGCGAGTTTACGAGTCGCTTCCATCTATTTGTTAAAATTTATTTTTGTTTTTTAAGTTTTTTTCAAGACTTCTTTTGAACAGTCGCTATCGCTCAAGAGAACTACGTCAACAAAGATGAACAAGAGTAAATCCTTAGTTTTCTTTGTTATCTTCTGTTAGAATTATTTTATCTTCTTTTAACATAATATTGTACGAATGTTCGTAAAATCATGTTTTTAAATATTTTTATTAATAATTTCAAAGTGCATCTTTTTATTATGCTAGCTATGCTAGTCCCGGTTTGCGGGATTAGAAAATTGTAAAAAATATTGCCCACAGAGCTCTAGCTCTGCTAGTCCCGGTTTGCGGGATAGTACTTAACACGTACTGATTATTACTATTATGTCTTACAGCTTGATACAGCTTCGCCCCGTCCGTTATGCAATAAACAGCTGAAAATCAACGATTTGCTGTTTTTGACAACATCTATAAGCATAGTTATATTTTTAATAATTTAGTTTAGTTTATAATTTTTTTTTTAAATTGCAACTTTTTTATGGTAAATAAATAAAAAAACTTGACTTGATTCGCAATATGTCTTATAGAAGGGGTTATACGAACATTCGCAATATACGAAGTCTCAATCATGAGAAACTGGAAAATTGGGTTAAAATGATTCGCAATATGTCTTATAGAAGGGTTTATACGAACATTCGTATAACCACTTATTGAAAGGAATTAAAAATGCAAGTTGTTGATTATGAACGACATAATGTGAACCACGAAGGACACGAAAAGCACGAAGGAAAGAAATTTGATGAACTTTCTTCTCGTGTAATAGGGTGTGCGATTGAAGTACACCGTATTTTGGGACCTGGTTTATTGGAGTCATCTTACCAGCGGTGTTTAAGCCATGAATTGGAATTACAAGGAATTGCACATAAATGTGAAGTTGTTCTTCCTGTTGAATACAAAGGCATTTCACTTGAATGTAGGTATCGCATTGATGTATTAGTTGCAAATGAATTGATTGTTGAATTGAAAAGTGTAAAAAAGGTTATTCCCATTCATGAAGCACAGATTTTAACTTACATGAGATTGGCAGGTATTCCAATTGGACTTATATTAAACTTTAATGTTACAAAGCTTAGAGAGGGAATAAAACGTTATGTTTTTTAGTATTAAAATATCTTAGTGTTCTTTGTACTACAACCCTTCAAATTCTTGTTTATTGCCATTTCGCTATGCTACATTGCTTTAGGCATGCTAAAGCCTCTTACCCTGCGGTCGTTTGATCGTTTATTTTTCAGCACTTTTCTAACATTTTTATTTCCAACATTTTACAAAAAGAAAAATCAACAGCCAATCACCGCTTTGCGGGACTGGCAAGCAAGCTGTATATTTTCTTCATTTCATTACGAAATGCTCTGCCGAGAGCAGGAAAGAACTTCGTTCTTTTATAATTCCTAGGGTCGCACTCTCCAGCTACTGCCTGACAAATTATATTTGTCAGGCAGTAGCTGAATCGCTTACCCTAGGCTATTACGATATACTCCGTTGGAGTATTTTAAAGGAAGTCGCTACGCTCCTTATATTTTTTGTATGCCGATGAGGACATCGGCGCTCCCAACTGCAAGTTTTCTTATTACCTTAGAAACACCTGCAACGAGGATCGTTGCGTTACCTGAAAAATGTAAACGGTAAATTGTAAAAGGTAAACTATTGTGTTGCTTCGCAACTTATTTATATAGATGCCGGAGCTTTACCTAGAAGCATGTGTTACAATAAAACATTGCGACAACTCTTCTCTGCGTTCTCCGCCTGCCTGTGCGATGCTCGCAGACAGGCGGCTATGCCACCCTAAGTAGATTCGAGTGATTCACCTGACTGACCATCTAACGATGTTACATTATTTAGTATTGTTGTAGGCATTTTTGAAGATCTGCAGCCATGGACTTTCTTCTGCTTGTCTGATATTTTTTGGAGCCCATGACATCTGTATGCTTCTGAAAACACGTTCAGGATGAGGCATCATGATTGTTGCACGTCCGTCAATCGATGTTACAGCTGTGATACCTTCCGGAGATCCATTAGGATTCAACGGATAGCGTTCTGTAATTCTGCCGTAATTGTCAACATAGTTTGCTGCAATCTGGTTATTCTTTTTTAGAGCATCCGCATTACCTGTCACATCAAAGTCTGCAAAGCCCTCGCCGTGAGCTACCGGTATTGCAAGTTTTGAACCTTCCATTCCCTTGAAGAAGATTGAAGGAGTTTTATTAATTTTCACTGTAACGAATCGAGCTTCAAACTGTTCACATCTGTTTTTTGTGAATACCGGCCAATTCTCTGCACCCGGTATGATATCTTTGAGTTGAGAAAGCATCTGACAGCCATTACAGACACCTAGAGCAAATGTATTCTGTCTGGCAAAGAATTCAGCAAACATATCTTTAAGTTTATCATTAAACAGAACTGATTTTCCCCATCCGGAACCGGCACCAAGAACGTCGCCGTATGAGAATCCGCCGCAGGCGACTAATCCTGCAAATTCATCGAGGTTTTGTCTTCCTGAAAGCAGGTCAGTCATATGCACATCAATTGATTCAAATCCGGCTCTGTCAAATGCAGCAGCCATTTCTGCCTGACCATTAATACCCTGTTCTCTAAGAATAGCCATCTTTGGTTTAATATTTTTTAAGATTGTCGGTGCTTTATAGTCAAATTTCACATCAATTGAGATTCCCGGGTTGTTTTCATCAAGCAGTTCATCAAATTCCTGTTTTACAACTTGCGGGTTATCTCTAAGTGACTGCATTTTGTATGAAAGCTCGCACCATGTTCTGTTGAGAGATGTCAGGCTATCTTTGTATATTGTTTCACCATTCTTTGTGATTGAAACTGTTCGTCCCGGTCCGAAGCCATTTTGCGGCTTTGCAATGATTGTAGAATAGTCGTCAAGGTTGAATTCAGCTAAGATTGCATAAACATTATCAACTTTATTTTCTGCCACCTGAATCACCGCACCAGCTTCTTCATTGAAGAGAATTTCGAAATCATTGCCGGAAAAATCTGAAATATTAATTTCCAATCCACGTCTTGCTGCAAAAGCCATTTCAAGCATTGTTGTAATTGCCCCGCCATCTGAACGGTCGTGGTATGCAAGAAGCAGTTCTTCTTCTACAAGCTTCTGCATTGCATTAAAAAAGTTGAGAAGATCTTCTGCTTTATCTAAATCAGAAGCATCATTACCAATCTGATTGTATACGCGTGCAAGGGCTGAACCTCCAAGCCTGTTTTTTCCTTTTCCCAAGTCTATAAGAATCAGAGAAGAATCTTCTGCTTTAAGTTCAGGTGTTACGGTTTTATTAACATCATATACTGGGGCAAATGCTGTTATTACAAGTGATAGGGGAGCAATCTGCTTCATATCTTTACCGTCAGATGTCTGCCAGACAGTTCTCATTGACAGAGAATCTTTACCAACCGGAATTGAAAGTCCCAGTTCAGGACAAAATTCCATGCCGATTGTCTCTACTGTATCGTATAGACCTGCGTCTTCACCATCTTCTCCGCACGCACACATCCAGTTTGCGGAAAGCTTGATGTTCTTAATGTTTCTGACATTTGTTCCTGCAATATTTGTAATTGCTTC
The DNA here is from genome assembly GCA_964441455.1 of uncultured Victivallales bacterium. Lineage (GTDB taxonomy): Bacteria > Verrucomicrobiota > Kiritimatiellia > JAQICX01 > JAQICX01 > JAQICX01. Next base: position 3,806 of record CAYTUX010000232.1, read on the forward strand.
CGCAACAGCCATTCGTCCCGAAACGGGTTGTGAAATAATCGCTGAGTTTGTCCGCTCTCCACACGACATAACTTCACCGGTTTTTGAAGCAAGTGAAGTTGTGGTAATGGCAGAGTCGGCAATTGGAGTCTGGAATGGCCCGACCATCTGGTCACGGGCAACAAGACCTGTAATACTTCTGTCAGTAATAGAAATAAGAAAAGTTTTATTTGCAACAGCCGGCAGTTGTAAAACCCGTTCGATTGCTTCATCAAGTTTCATCTCAGAGGTATCTATTGACGGTAGTTCGGTTGTCAGATGTTTGACATCTCTAAGCATTTTTGGTGGTTTACCAAGAATTACGCCCAGATCAATATCAATTGGTTTGTTATTAAAATGTTCGTCTTCAAGAACCAGTTTTCCATCTCCGGTTGCTACACCGATTACCTTTGCAGGGCAGCGTTCACGTTCACACATCTCCATAAACTGTTTTTCATCTTCTGGAAGAATTGCAAGAACGTAACGTTCCTGAGCTTCGCAGCACCAGATTTCCATTGGGGACATTGAAAGGTCTTCGTTGTTGATATTTCTTAGCTTAAAGACAGCTCCGGTATCTTCAACCAGTTCGGGGCAACCATTTGAAAGTCCCCCTGCACCAATATCATGTATACTAAGTATCGGATTATCTTTTCCGAGAGCTGCACATGTGTCTATAACTTCCTGACAGCGTCTTTCCATTTCGGCATTTCCACGTTGAACAGAGTCGAAATCAAGTTCAGCGGCATTACTGCCTGTATCCATTGAGGATGCTGCACCACCACCAAGACCAATTCGCATTGCCGGTCCGCCTATTTGAATAACCAAAGCACCCGTGCCGATATCTTTTTTTTCAACATTTTCACGTTTTATGTTGCCCATACCTCCTGCAAGCATAATTGGTTTGTGGTAGCCGCGATATTTTGCCGCACATACTTCTTCGTATGTCTTAAAGAATCCAAGAAGTTGCGGGCGACCAAATTCATTGCCGAAGTTAGCACCGCCAATTGGACCTTCAAGCATTATTTCCAAGGGTGAAGATAGTCTGCCGGGAAATTCACTGTAATCTTTTTCCCATGGCATCTCAAAGCCTGGAATATTCAGGTTTGAAACCATAAAACCGCAAAGTCCGGCTTTTGTTTTGCCGGCTGTACCTGTTGCGCACTCATCTCTAATTTCACCACCAACGCCTGTTGCTGCTCCCGGATAAGGAGAAATTGCAGTTGGATGGTTGTGAGTCTCAACCTTTATAACGATGTCGTATTGCCCGGTTGTATAATCATAAATTCTATCTTTTTTGACTTCGAAACGTGTGTCTTCAAAGCCTTCCAGAACTCCAGAGTTGTCGCTGTAAGCAACAAGAGTACCTTCCGGCTGCTTTTTATGGGTGTTCTGAATCATCTTGAACAAAGAAAGATCTTTTTCTTTTCCATCCACAATCCAGTCTGCATTAAAAATTTTATGCCGGCAGTGTTCTGAGTTTACCTGTCCGAACATAACAAGTTCCACGTCTGTAGGATTCTTGCCGGCGGCACTATACTCTTTGTACAGATAATCAATTTCATCTTCGCTAAGAGCCAGTCCGAGTTCAACATTTGCTTTTTCAAGAGCTTTATGTCCCTCTTCAAGCAATTTTATTTCCACGAATGGTGCAGGTTGAATGTGGTTGAAAATGTCATCTACACTTGTGTATAAACCTTCTGTCATTTTGTCGTAAAGCAGATGTGCAACATTAAGCTCATCAACATGAAGGTGTTTACCTTTCAAATCAGTAATATTGAATACAATTCCCCGTTCAACTCGTGATATCTCATTGATGCCGCAGTTTTTGAAAATATCAGTTGCTTTTGATGACCATGGAGAGATTGTTCCCTTTCTTGGTGTAACAAAAAGATCACCATCCGCAGGTGCATATATCTCTTCTGCACTCAATAGTGAAAAAGTTTTTTCCATAATCTGCTTCGGAAGTTCCGCTGCAATTTCGATCAGATATACATAGTGAGCATCTATTGATTTAATAAGGTTTGGTGCAACTTTTGAAGATTTTTCAAGTATTGCATTTATTCTAAATTCAGATAGGGCTTGCTCACCCTTTAATATTAAAGGTTTCATTGTCGTTTTCCTTCGTTTTGGAATATGTGGGTTTTTGTAAACCATCTTCGTAAAAATTAACTAAGAATTATATGCAATATTTAACGTTTGAGCAAGAATATAATAATTGAAAATTTAAAGTCCCCCATTTTTCTGGTTAAACACCCTTTTCGGTCGGCGACCCAGCTACCAAAAAAGCAATTAACTCTGCAATTATCATCAAAACACTTTATGTTTGGTAGCTGGATCGGCGTCCGCTAAAATAATTTTTAACTTTATCACCCAGCTACTAAGTATAAAAATATTTAAGTCTAAATTTGCATTTCTCTTTT
>CAYTUX010000233.1:0-7973 GCA_964441455.1 uncultured Victivallales bacterium
CTTATAATCCTTTACATCATCAACATAGCCGGCTCTGACAGGATTAAGTTCAATATAGGTTGCCATCATGAATAAAGCATCAGGCCTGTCCTGAACAATAACACTTTTGAACCTGTTGCCCCAGTATGAACCTGATCTCTGATATTTTGCATTATACCATTGTGCATACTTCTGCTTTAAAGTCTTCTGAAACTCTGAAACATTATACATACGCTTCAAGTGTTTAAGCTTTAAATCTTTCAATATTTTATCGGCATATTCAAGACCATGCCGTTCTTTTCTTTCATCATATTCACGTTGAATCTCTCGGACATAAAAGTCTCCATATAGACATCTAATTCGACGCATAAACTCCTGATCATCAATGTATTCATAATCAGTCTGCTCAAGGAGAATGTGGTAATGATTATTCATAATTACATAGGTTAACACCCTGCAACCGCTATACTGCTCAACAGCTCTCATTATCTGACGGAACTTCTCCTTTTTGCATTTGGCGTCCATCCAGGAAGTTCCATCAACACATCTCTGAAACGTGTGATAGATGCTTCTTCCTTCAACTTTAACACGTGGCATAGCCATAGTAGTTTCCTTTCATATTTATAATATATATTAACATAATAAAAAATTATTAATTTGTCAAATAATAAATTAGCTGTGTCCTAAATTATTATTAATTAATAATAATTCAATAATAAGATGAAAATTAATTTCCTACCAATCTTTCTCATATGGAGAGAGGGGCATAGTTTCGTTGAGTTTCATTTTTTCTTCTTTATGTTCAGCTTCGCGTTGCAGAGCTTTCTGCAGAAGTTGTTTAATTTGGTCATCAGTTAGTTCTTTTTGTTTCTCCTTTGGTTGAGAAGGTTGTTTCTCTTCTTTTTTATCCTGCTGTTGTTCTTCCTTATTCTGCTGTTGTTGCTGATCTTGATCTTTCTGATCCTCTTTATCATCTTTTTGGTCTTGCTGATCTTGGTTCTGTTGCTGATCCTGATTCTGTTGTTGCTGATCCTGATTTTGCTGTTGGTCCTGATTCTGCTGTTTAGGCAAAAGATCTTCAATTTCTTTTAGAATTCTGTATGATTCTCTTTCACCTGAAAGGGCTTCATCATATTTGGTATTGTACATTTGCTGTTTAACGTTCGCCTGAACATTTTTTGCCTGATGTGTAAGTTCAACAATTTTGGCTCTAGTTTCTGCTGTTATTCCCTGCTGTGGGGCATTCGTTGAAGCAGCTTGTTGAGGCATTCCCGGAGTTGCACCTTGCTGAGGCATCTGCTGTTGCTGCTGAGTTCCTTCAACCGGAACTGCATTGGTAAATTTTGATTCAAAAATTTCTGTCAAAGCTCCAATTTCTGTTTGAACTGGTAGCACCTCTTTTGAAAGCAATGCCTGATTATTTAAATTTGCAACTGTTTTATCAATGTTGTTGGTCTGCTGCTGAACTGCCTCGCCAAGTATTTTAGAGAAAGGAGCAAGAGCTTTCCAGGTATTATAAATTCCAGACTCCGCAATTTTGGCAGTTCGCCATGCATCAGTATTAAGATCTTTCATCTTATTTGATGCTTCATTCATTTTTTCCTGAGCAGAATCTAAAAGCTGATTAAGCATTTGCAAGCCCTGTTTATCCTGTTGAGTCATCTGCTGCTGCTGATTTGCTGCCTCATTGAGTTTAATTTTCAGGGGAATAATTAGATCTGCATTTTTATTCTGCTGTTTTGCAATAGACTCAAATTCATTAATAACTGTATAGCTTTTGTTTGTTTGAGTTATTTCAAGTTCTTCAATGATACTTTTTTGCTCAGCCCATATTTTATCAACTAGCCCATCTGGTTTGGCATCTTTGTTTTCCTCCATTACCGTTGCAACTTTTGCTTCATGGCGTGCTTCAGGTAATTTTTTAAAAACAACAGCAAAATTTTGTGCAGCTCCATAATCATCTGACTTGTTTACCAGAGAATTTCGGAAAGCTTTTGCAGCCTGTTTCATAGATGTCAGACGCTGATTGTATGCAGCTGCTGATGTATTTGTTCCGATATCCGCTTCTTTATAATAACTTGCACCGATATTATCAAACAACTTAGCTTTATCAATCACTTCACTATCCTCATTGACAGCAGTAAAAAGTAAAGATGCTTGTGCAAATTCTCCGGCTTTATATGCAGAAACTGCTGCATTATATGTATAAATATCTCTCTCTTCAATTGTCAAAGCTGCTGATGCTGCACGCTCATAGTAGTCAGATGCTTTTGTATAATTGTGCAAATCATAGTACTTCTGAGCCTTTCTTGCAACCGGGCGGGACTTGCCAATAATTTCATCTTCTAAAACATTTTCATTTGGAGTCGAATTGGTCTCGTATGTGAAAGGTTTATTTGGAGCAACAGGTTTTGACTGGGAAATTTGACCTTCCAAATGTGTTGCAACAAGTGATAAAAGAATTAAAATTGATATCTGTTTTAGCTCCGGTTGTATTTTCTTTTTCTTCTTCACAAGTCTTCCTCTTGCAAAAATTGTTGCCAACATAAAGAATATCAGTGCCGGAATCAGGAAATATTGGTATCTCTCTATATATGTTCTTTTAACACTCTCTTCCTTATCTTCTGCCGTAATACTTCTAAGCTTATCTCTATACATATCCCCAAGTGTTGTTTGCGTCAAACTGGCAGTTTCAACAGGAATGTAAGAACCTCCCGAAACATTTGCTATCTTATACAATATTTCATGCTGCAGTTTACTTACAACATCCTTGCCTTCATACTTCATCATAACATTCGGGTTGTCCTTATCCGGCAGCATACTTCCCTTGCGACTACCAAAACCAACTGTAAAAATAGGAATACCCTTTTCTTTTGCTTTTTTTGCAGCTTCAATTGCTTTTCCGGACAGATCTTCACCATCTGACACAAGCATTATTGCCTTATGAGAAGGATCTTCATTATCAAAGCTTGCAAGAGCTTTCTCTATTGCAGCCCCTAAGTTGGTTTCACCCCGCGGGGCAGAACCCGGCGACACATTAACAAGAGCCTGTCGAAGATATGAATAATCAATTGTCAAGGGGCATATAATATTTGCCTTATGTCTGAAAGCAATCAATCCTGCTCGATCTCCTTTCAGAGAATATATCAAATCCAGAAGGTCTGATTTTGCACGTTCCAAACGATTTGGTCTGACATCTGTTGCAAGCATGGAACGTGAGACATCAAGACAAATCATAACATCACGCCCTCTTTGATAGAAAACCTGCTCCTTACTACCCCATTGCGGTCTTGCAAGAGCTATCAGTGATAATAACAGACCAATGCATATAAATGTAGATTGCCAATAAAATCTTCTGGAAGTTACCTGTGGCAAAAGTTTTTTCAACATCCCCCCAGAAGCAAATTTCTTTAATCTGTCACGACTATGCTTATTCAAAGCAAACCACCAGAAGTAAACTACAGGAATAATCCAAAAGCAATAAAGCACCCACGGATATACAAATTTTACAGTCATCGTTTCTCCTACAAAATATTTCTAGTTATCACCATATTGAGACTGGTTGATAAAATTAACAATAAAATACCGATCAAAAGATATTTAACAAAGAGTTCATTATACTGATTATAAACAGTTGTTTTAACTGTTGTTTTTTCAAGATTACTAATATCTTCCATCGCTTCTTCAAAAGCCTTCTTATTTTTAACATTAAAATATTTACCATCGGTCTGATCTGCAATTTTTTTTAAAAGCTGTTCATCAAGGCTCACATTCACATACTGCACCCTTTTATTACCAAACATATCTGTTGCCATAAATGGAGCCTGTCCATCAGATCCTACCCCAATTGTATAAACTTTAATACCGAGCTCTTTGGCAAGTTTAGCAGCTCTTTCAGGCTGAATAATACCTGTATTTGACTCTCCATCACTCAACAAAACAATAATTTTACTTTTGACCTCTGCATTTTTCATCCTTGCACATGCTGTTGCCAATGCATCTCCGATGGCAGTCATTAACTCTTCCTGATTTGTAACCTGCCCCTGATTATCAACCGATTGCCCTGGAATTTCAACCCCCTTAAGAGCATGAAGAACAGCTTGATCATCCATGGTCAAAGGGCTAACAGTTGTTACATATCCACCAAAAGTCAAAAGAGCAATCATATCATCAGGATGCTGTTCTACAAACTGTGCAAAGGTATCTTTAACAACATCAAGTCTTGTAATATAATTCCACCCAGTTGCTTTTCTTTCAGAAAAATCTAAAGCCTCCATGGAACCTGACACATCAACAACCATTGCAATAGCAATTGAATCTGTCTTTTGTTTCATTGAAGAAAAAAGAGTCTGCGGTCTGGCGAGTGCTAGAACAACAAAAAACAATCCAAAAAGGTAAAGCAAAGGTAACAAAGCCCCTGCAGTTGTTCTCCATGATGTTCTTGAACCGATTCTACTTGTTGCAGAAAAAAGCATTCCACGCTTAACCCTGCTTCTTAAAAAGAAATAGACAATCGGAATGAAAAGAAACAGAAAAAGAAACATGATTGGATTTTCAAATCTAAACATTTCGTACTCCTTCCTCTTCAATGTTCCCGGAGTCAGTTAAAATATATTTTTTAGCAGTAGAAACTGATTTATCTATTGCATTTTTTTCAGGTTTAAAACCTGCGAACTTTACTAAGTCAGCTGCTTCAAGGAACTCTTTTAGGATTTCAACAGTTTTTGGCTTAAATATTTGACTTTGTGCAACCGCTTCAAGGAATTCTTCAGTGGTTTGTTCCGGAGCTCTAACGCCGTAAGATCTTTCGATATAACGTCTGACAATCATAGTAAGTTCAAGATAAAACTCTTTTACCTTCTGTTTTTCCACAAGATGTTTACCGAGCAACTTAGACAATTCTCTCATAGCTCGTTCTTTTGGAGACATCTTTCTAACCTGGATCTGTTCATGAGTTTTGCATATCAACCATATAACAAGAGCCAAAACAGCAAGAACACCCAGACCACTTAGGATATATAGAACAATTGTTGTCAAAGTCGGGCGAACATACAAAGGTTTCACATCGACGTAAACATTATCATCACCGGTAGCATCAACACGAACTACCGGATCAAAAACCATTGGTTTTGTGGGAAACCAACCTGTTCTCACAGGGGAAACAGCAGTCTCCTTATATTTGACAGCAATTGGAGCAATACGATATATATCAGACGACATTTGAGGTGTTAGACTATATTGATTAACCTGCTCAATCCAGCCGTCATTCTTAATAGGAACTCCAATAATTTCGCCGACAATCTCAAATCCTTCAAGTCTGTCTTCTGTCAATGCAAAATCAACAGCAGCAGACATAGTTGATACAATCTTAACTGTTAATATAACATCCTTATCAAATTCAACTTGTCCCGGCGAAGCAGTCATCTCAATTGTAATATTATTATGAGTAACCTTTTCTATCTTGGGAGGAACAGTTTTAAATTCAGGCAGAACCTTCTCTTCCTGACCACATCCAAAGAAAATAAAACATGTGAATAATAATATTAAATTTTTTCGTACATTCATAATCATCTCTTAAATTTCATAAAAAAGTTATTATTTAAAACACTGCACACAGCAGGAAAAAATTCTGTTTTTTAACTCATGACTCCAGACGCCAGACACATGACAAACAAAGATGCCGATGGGGAAATCGGCACTCCCACCCACTTGCAATCAGAAAATTAATCCAAAACATCACCATTAACCATTAACAATTATTCTACCCGTGTCTCTTTCTCAATTCTCTTTTTCTGAAAAGCTTACGGATATCATCCTGAAAAGGACGATCCGTAGATAATGAAATATTATCTATCTTATACTTAACAAACATATCTTCAAGTTTTTTACGTTCCGCATACGCAGAATCTTTAAACTCTTTTGCAAATGCTTTAGAGGAAGTATCCAGCATAAACAGTTCCCCGGTTTCGGGATCTTGCACTTCAATAAGTCCTGCATTAACCAACTCAAACTCGCGCGGATCAGAAACAGGACAACATATAACATCATGACGCTTTGCCAAAACTTTCAGTTCTCTCTCATAACCTGAATCCATAAAGTCAGAAATCAGGAAAACAACAGCTTTTCTTTTTTGAACATTATTCATAAATTTCAAAGCTGCCGCAATATCAGTTCCCCTATTCGTCTCTTCTGCCGCAAGCACTTCGCGAACCAGCCGCATAACAGCAGTTCGTCCTTTACGAGGAGGCAAAGACTTCTCAATCCTGTCGCTAAACAGGATTAGTCCAATCTTATCCTGATTCTTAATAGCCGAGAGAGCAAAGACACTAGTAACAGCTGCCGCAAGTTCAGCTTTTGAATATTCACTTGAACCAAAAATCTGCGACCCTGAAATATCAACTAAAAACATAATAGTTAATTCACGTTCTTCAGAGAACCTCTTAACATATGGATATCCCATTCTAGCCGTTACATTCCAATCAATAGAACGAACATCATCGCCGGGAATATACTCTCTGACCTCATCAAACTCAATTCCTTGACCTTTAAAAGCAGAATGGTACTCGCCGGAAAGATGTTCATCCACCAATTTTTTGGTAATGATTCGAATTCTTCCAACCATTTTCATCAACTCTTTTGTATCAACTGCCATAATTTTCTCTCATAATGGAATTATTATTTTATAGGGCGGGACATATCTCGCCCCTACAACTGCTAAAAAAACACCTCCGGAGAATTTTCACAACTTTCGCATTTACGAATTTAGGAACTTTTTCCGGAACAAACTCGCATTTCGAACTAAGGTACCGGGATTTCATTAAGGATTTTTGCAATAACATCCTCTGATGTCAACTCCTCAGCCTCTGCTTCATATGTAAGCACAATTCGGTGACGCAGGACATCATAAGCAATCTCTTTCACATCCTGAGGAGTAGCGTATGCACGTCCGTGAAGCATGGCATTTGCTCTAGCGGCAATATTCAGGTAAAGAGTTGCACGAGGAGATGCTCCATATTCAATCTGATCTCTCAAATCCAAATTATATTTTTCAGGCTCTCTAGTTGCAAAAACAATATCAAGAATATAATCGCCAACTTTCTCATCGCAGTAAACATTTTCAAGAATCTCCCGCATCTTGAAAATTTGTTCAGCGGTTAATACATTTTTCACACCGATCACACTCTTTTTGGAAAAGCGATTCATAATACGGCGTTCATCATCCTTATTTGGATATGTAATAACGCATTTCATCATAAAACGGTCAACCTGTGCTTCAGGCAACGGATATGTCCCCTCTTGTTCAATAGGATTCTGAGTTGCCATAACCAGAAAGGGTTCAGGTAATGCACTAGTTGTTGACCCAATTGTCACGCAGTGTTCCTGCATAGCTTCAAGCAGAGCAGATTGAACCTTTGCCGGGGCACGGTTAATCTCATCTGCCAGCAAAAGATTTGTGAAAACCGGACCTTTATGAGCTGTAAAAGTGCCTTCTTTTGGGTTATAAACCATTGTACCAATCACATCTGCCGGCAACAGGTCAGGTGTAAAAGATATACGTTTAAAATCAATACCAAGAGCTGCTGCCAAGGTTTGAATAGCAGTAGTTTTCGCCAAGCCTGGTACTCCTTCAAGCAAAATATGTCCACCACTCAAAAGAGCAATCAGCAGACTATCCAAAAGCTTCTCTTGTCCAACAATAACTTTATTAATCTCTTGACGAACAGCATCAACATGAGTAGCCTGCTCTTTTATCAAATCAGTAATCTGTGTTATATCTGTCATTTATAATTCTCCATATTTAATTAAAAAATATATATTTTGATATTTTAATCAAAAAACCAAAATTGTCAACAAAAGATTTTAAATTTATATAAAATTCCCTATTTTTCTGGTTAAATGCCCTTTTCGGTCGGCGGGGACGCCAACCCTCCCGATGTGCAGACTAATATTGTCTTGTAAGAACGGGAGGGATGCCGTCCTCGGCGTCCGCTAAA
>CAYTUX010000234.1:0-2548 GCA_964441455.1 uncultured Victivallales bacterium
CCTTGGGAATTGACTCAAATGTATTCATTGACCCAGATTTTAAATGTTCGCCAATAATACCTGAGAAATTAGAGTGAAAGGGTGACGAATGTGTGTTAAAAGAATCTGTAATTTCTTTGTTTTTGCACTCTTTTTGACTATATAGCAAAATAATTACATTTTACAGCTGTTTTGTTATATTTTTAATTTTCAAATTTGTATATCATTGCATAGTTTAATTATTTAAAGAAATGTAATTTTGAGATTGTCATATAATATGGTTGTTTCATTACAAAAAAAAATGAGGAGTTATAGATGAATAAAGAACTGTTCGATTCAATCTGCCGTGGCAGAAAGAATGATGTGGAAAAATTGGTAAACGAGATGGTTGCTGATAATGTTGACGTAGAAGAAATTTTAATGGAATCAATGGTTCCTGCAATGCGTGACATTGGTGAAAAGTTTGCCCGCAATGAAGTATATGTACCGGAAATGCTAATTGCGGCAAGAGCCATGCAGGCAGGTCTTGATATTCTTGAGCCTTTGCTGACAAAGAGTGGTCATAAACCTTTGGCAACAGTTGCAATTGCTACTGTTAAAGGTGACTTGCATGACATAGGCAAAAATCTTGTTGGTATGATGCTTAAAGGTGCCGGATTTGAAGTTGTTGATTTAGGTGTTGATTGCGACGTTGAAAAATTTCAGGATGCAGTTGATAACCAAGGTGCAACAGTTGTTATGCTAAGTGCACTTCTTACAACAACAATGTCATATATGAAGACAATTGCTGAACATTTTGCTTCAAATGATAATGTTAAAGTTTTCATTGGTGGAGCTCCTATCACACAGCAGTATTCAGATGAAATAGGTGCTGATGGTTATAGCGAAGATGCACATGGTGCAGTTCTACTTGTTCAGGATAAGCTTGGACTGTCAAAATCTGCTTAGACCCTGTTTGACAACAAAACCTACTCGTTGCAATTTATTTTGTATGAGTAGGTTTTTTTATTTCTTGACTAATTTAAGTTTTTTATGGTAAAAATATACTAATAAAAAGAACAGGAAAAATTAATATATGTCAGAATTGAAAATAGAAGGAGGAACACCGATTTCAGGTGTTCTTGAAGCCCCGGGCAACAAAAATGCAGCCCTGCCTATGATTGCAGCAACAATACTTACCAGCCAGTCTGTAACCCTAAGAAATGTACCAATCATTAAAGATGTTTTAACGATGCTTAAAATATTAGAGGATATTGGAGCATCAGTTGAAGTTAATAAAAGAGAACATACAGTCACGGTCAGAGCTGATAACATCAGTAAGAACACCCTTTCTGAAGTTCTGTGTAACGACGCACGTTCTTCAATTTTATTTGCCGGACCAATGGCTGCCAGATTTGGAGAAATAAATATTTATCCTCCCGGTGGAGATGTAATTGGTAAACGTAGACTTGATACCCATCTTGATGGTCTTAAAGAACTAGGTATTAATTTTTCCGTTAAAGGAGAGCTGTTTTCTTTTAATAGAGATTTTTTAAAGGGTGCAGATATTGTCTTAGACGAAGCTAGTGTTACTGCAACAGAAAATATTGTTATGGCTGCTGTTTTGGCGGATGGCAGAACAACTATGTTTAACTCAGCATGTGAGCCGCATGTTGTTGATCTTTGTAGTCTTCTGAATGCAATGGGTGCAGATATTTCCGGTATTGGTACAAACCGTCTTGTTATAAATGGAGTAAAAGAGCTGTACGCAGCAACTTATGATGTCTCATCTGATTATATTTATGCATCAAGTTTTATTGCTGCAGCTCTTGCAACAGGTGGAGAGTTAACCGTAAATAATATAGATCCTTTACACTTTAAAATATTGTCAAAGCAGATGTCAAAATTAGGAGTTGCCTGGAAACTTTCTGATGACAGCATTTATATTCCGGGCAATCAGAAGCTTTGTGTTCAAAAAGATTTTGGAGACTCAATACCAAAGATTGATGATGGCATATGGCCTGCTTTTCCATCTGATGTGATGAGTGTGGCGATTGTTCTTGCAACACAAGTTGAGGGGACTATTCTATTTTTTGAAAAGATGTTTGAAAGCCGAATGTACTTTGTTGACAGGTTGATTACAATGGGGGCACAGATTGTTCAGTGCGATCCTCACCGAATTGTTGTGAGTGGTCCAGGTAAGCTTAGGGGAACTCGCATGTCCAGTCCTGATATTCGTGCCGGTATTGCAATGGTTATTGCGGCTTTGACCGCTGACGGAACCAGCTGTATAGGTAATGCGGAATGTATTGATCGTGGATACGAAAATGTTGAAGAGCAGTTTAAGCAACTTGGGGCCAGAATTTCAAGAATCGAATAAACTAGTGTGTCGTCCTGCAAATAAACTTACATAAAAGTCTCTTTCAAAAATAAAATATTGTTTAAATAAAAAAAGGGGCAAAGCCCTGAAAAAGCATAGCCTAGGGCAACGCCCTAGTATAATGTAAAATAAAAAGCTTCGCATTCTAGGCAGTTTTTGCTATACTTTCTCAAAATAAAAAAAAGGAGCAAAGTATGGCACCACGTTATA
>CAYTUX010000235.1:0-18911 GCA_964441455.1 uncultured Victivallales bacterium
CCATGTGTAGTTCTCCTGTTTTTTTGTTGCTTACCGCATTATAACAAATGCGGCGGGAGACTACACTTTTAAAATTTTAACAATGGGAAGGACACTTCCTGATTTCATGCCGGATGTGATTCCCGCTCTGTTTTATAAACTTTTCAACAGAACACATCATTGGATAGCTGTAATATACTTGTTAGCACCCAATCCATTCAAAAAAGAGACACCCTTAAATGCTCGTAGCATTTTCTGTTTCTGGTCACAAAATATTTCTCTATTGTTAATGAAATATTTTGCAGATCAAATTTGCGTTTTAAACAAATCGGATAAGGAAAAATTAGCTTCTGAACACAAAGTTACTTCATCAAAAATTATTATTACCCGTCCAGGTGTTACTGTACCAAATCTTTCACAACAGCAAAAAAAGTACGACGCTTGCTTTGTCGGAAGATTTCACAAACAAAAGGGGATTTCTGACTTACTTGAAATATGGAAATATGTTTGTAAGCAATCATCCGATGCAAAACTCGCTCTCATTGGCAGCGGAGAAAAGGAATGGTTTGACTTCATAGAAAATTATATTAAAACACATAAATTACATAATAATATAGATGCACTTGGCTTCAAAGATGGAAAAGAAAAATTTCAAATAATGAAGAGTTCAAAAGTCTTTCTTTTCCCATCAAATTATGAAAGTTTTGGTATTGCGGGACTTGAAGCTCTTGCCATTGGACTTCCTGTGGTTGCTTATGACATACCTGTATTTAAAGAGATGTTTCATGATATATTTTCACTAATCCCCTTTAAAGACAACAAAGCATTCGCACAAGAGGTAATAAAATTAATACAACACGATGAATATTATAAACAGCAACAAAACAAAGGATTAAAGTTTGCTCAAGACTTCAGTTGGGAAAAATGTGCAAAGAATCTATTTGTTGCTTTCGATAATAAAAAACAGTAAAATGTATTTGCTAAATTGATGGTATTTATATTTAAACTGAACTCAAACCAATTTATACTTCAACCCGTCATTTTCTTGTTATTTTTGATCGTTTATTTCTGATAGCTTTTACAACACTCTTGTTTCAAACACTTTGCAAAACAATCTTACACTTGTCAACTTTTCATGAGAACTGGGATCCAGCGACTACATATATAAGCTTCGCTCGAACTTTTTAAGTTAATTGTTTTAGTAGTAGCTGGGTTCCCAATCTTACAATACAATACTGATTTGCAGATTTAAGGTAGCTCAATGTAGACCACTGCGTTGCTTTAGTACACACAACCAAAGGGAAGTGAGGCTGGAGATTAAGACAGCAATGCTTGCAACGTATGCGTTACAATAAAACATTGCGACAACTTTTCTCTGCATTCTCTGCGACTCTGCGCGAGAAATTCTTTTGGTTGCGGCTATGCCGCCCTAAGTTATAACTTGTTAGTTTGAGATTTTTGGCTTCAATTCATGTTCTGTAAGCATCCACTTTGTACCTAACGGAAATGATAATTTTAAATTATTCCAACCAGCGTTTAATTTAGGTAGAGTCAATGAAACTTTAATTGGTTTGGCAATAACTACAAAAAAATCGCCATTTCTCACTATATGTTCCACAGGCGGCAGTCCTGAATAGACTTGTCGATTTCTTAGATAAACAAATTTGTTTTCGGAGGCAGGTGGAGTATTCAACACAATCTGATAAAGAACTTTGTCATTAAGAGATATTTTAAGAGGTGCCTTTTGGTAAGCAAGAACATCCAAAGACAATATCCAAGACTCTACATCAGACAAAACTTCCGGAACATAGAGTTTTATACTGCATCGGTCATTATATGATGGTACTTCGGAAATACCGGCAATTAACGCATAGATAATTTTACTCCCATCCGAATTTCTGAAACGAGCAAGCTTCCATCCCATCTCTGGAACAACCAAAACTTTGTTTTCTTCTTCGGATATAGTAGCCAGACTTTCAAATGAATCGTAAGCAAACTGACAACACATCCAGTTTTTAATTACTGGTTCAGGGAATAAATCAAATTCAAGAATTTGGCGCAATAGCCATGACCATTGATATACTATACCATCCCCGGGAATATTAATACCTGCCTCATTTGCCTCGCCAACATCTGCATTTCTGTCTAAATATATCATTGTATCAGGTTTCAAAGCACGAATTTTTCTTATGCCATCAACTCTTACCTTTCGACCTGACTCCCAAAAACATGGAGATGTCATTTGTCCATAATTTAAGAGAGGATAGTACTGCCCCAGAAAACGAATTGCATAATTATTAACACTTACAACAATTAAACCGGAAGGGTATTTAACCAACTCTTGCTGCATTTTCTTTAACGGTCTTGGACGACCATCTACATCAATTAATGCAATGT
The DNA here is from genome assembly GCA_964441455.1 of uncultured Victivallales bacterium. Taxonomy (GTDB): domain Bacteria; phylum Verrucomicrobiota; class Kiritimatiellia; order JAQICX01; family JAQICX01; genus JAQICX01. The sequence goes on from CAYTUX010000235.1 coordinate 2,377, forward strand.
CTATAGCTAAATTAACAACAAGTACAACTGTTCCCAAAAAAAGACCGGAATATCTAAATAATATGGACCTTTTTTTATCTAACAAAGTTTCCATTCCTTGCCCGATCAAAAGTAATACAGGTGCTAAAGCATAGACCCAATATCTAGAAACTATCGGGGTATATTCACGCAAATTGGTATAAGACAAAAAAGAAAAAATAGATAATATTGAAACCAAGGATAATATTGCAATATAACGATCTTTTTTACGACGTATTAGTAAAGCTACCGCACCTACAACAAGTAAAATAGCACCAAGATACCAACCTCCACAAAGTTTGTCATAAAGGTTGCTGAAATATTTCCACGCCAATGGAATTAATTCAGATATTCGTTCTGTCTGAATTGTCTTTGGACCAAGATGATCGGGAACACGCATTGCTCCAATGTACATAACAATATTGAAAAGTGCAGGTAACAAAAAAACAAGACCTGCTTTGATTGCTTTTGTCAGACCTTCTCTGAAAAGTAAAATCAAACAAATGCAGCCCGCAATAGTCCCCCAGATAAACATTCCTGCAAAATGAAAACTTACAAAAGCCGTTGAGGATATTATCAGACCAATCAAACAAAGCCAATATGTTTTCCGTGATAACTGACTTGAATCCAATGCAATAAGAAAAGCAAATGAAAAAGCAAATGCAACACCCCACAAAATATAGAATGCCAATTCAGAACCATAAAAGATTAATAAAGGATTTGACGAGACAATTAAAGCTGTTAGCATTTTCGGAAACTGCTTTTTGTTCAAAAATGTAAGCAACATCAAAACTACAAAAGTTATTCCAGCTCCACAAAGTGATACTAACAGATAAGCTCCGTTTTCCACTCCAAAAACTAATTGAAAAGGACGGATAAAAAGGTATGCAGTAGGTGTTTGAGTACAAAAAGTTTTCAAATGTTCAAAAGCAAAAAGTTGTGTAAGACTCATTTTAGATCCAAAAACCCGAAGAATTTCATCTCCACCTAATGCCCTGCCTGCAATCCCACTAGAAAATACACATAAAGCAAAAGTCAGTAAACTATATAAACCGGCTTTTACAAATAAACTTTTCCAACTCTTGTTACAATTTAATTCAGTCCCTGATTTCTTAATCACAATATACCTCTCTTAAAAATTTAACTTCTTTAACATACTTCTTTAACATTAATTTGCCTTACTAATTTTTTCTGGCTAACACAAAAACTATCCCCATATAAAACTTTAAAAAATACATCCTAATAAATGCTAAAGGATGAAAAATACACTTTTTCCACTTACCTTTTTCAAGAAAAACATAAAAATAACGATATAACAAGCTAAATTGTTTTTCCACTGTTTTATTATTTCTATGTTTATTCTTATATATATCTAAATTTCCTGAATAATAGATGATCTTATGCTTATAGTCTTTAAGCGTAATAGTCTCATCTTCATAATGATACATTACAGAACTTATATAACCAATTTCTCCAAATTCTCGTAGTCTCAAATCAAAATCCCAATCCTCGCCTGCAAACAAATTCGAATCAAAACCTTTAATACTACGAGCTGCTTGAATATCAAAAAATCTTACAGCATCTAAACATGTGTTATCATAAAACTCTCTCTCAAAACCTTTTGCTTTAATAATCCAGTTTTTTCCAACCCATCTCAAAGGTATATTCAACCCCACATAATTTGGATTAGATAACATTTGTTCACACGCCTCTTTAACCAAATCAGGAGTTAAGATCATATCTGCATCAAGATGTAATGCATACACGCCTTCAGCAATATTAATTCCATAATTCTTCTGACTGGATCTTTCCGGACCACAATCATAAACACTGTCAGTATACTCTCGAGCAATCTCAACTGTTCTATCTGTAGATTTATTGTCAACAACAATAATTTCAATATTATTATACGATTGATTGACAATACTTTCTAAACACTTTTCAATGATTCGCTCTTCATTTTTTGTGGTAATAATTATTGAAACTTTTTTTTCATCATACATCAAAACAATATTTCCTATATTTTAAGGATATTATCCCCTCTTAGTCAAACTCTCAGCTAAAATTTATCTTTATTTATATCATTTTTATACTTTATCTGTCAACTGCTAGCTTATAATTTCAAAATCAAACATTATTTTTTCACCATCTCCTTCTTCCTCTTTCCCTCAGACTCGCAAATCACGCACTCGCAATTTGCAACTGTTTCTTCCCCCTCTCCGTACAGATATGATTTATCTCGTCTCTCTCTCAGGGCTTGTTTGCCACGCCGAAGTCCGGAACGGCGAAGGAGGGTCCAAGTGGAAGCCATGAGCAGAGCAACAGCCCAACTCCCTATCCCCCCCCCGTACGGGCGAAAAATCTTTCGCCCTCCTCTTCCTCATTCCGCCAGAGCACCCTCCGGGAACGCTGAATCCTAGCCTGTCGAACAGTAGACAGAAACTGCGAAGGCTGATGGTCGTCGAAAATATAATTTTTCCTGTTTGTCTCACCCAACTGTGTTATCCGAAGCTGCAAAGCGAAGAATGAAAGCAGAAAAAAACAAATATCATTTGCTGATTTTATTGGTCAAAATGCATGTTTTTCCTGTCAACCAGAAATATAGGGAAATTAAACATTAACTTTTCGGTTGAATGCCCTTTTCTATGGGTGAAGCATTCAATTATTTTCACCTTCGCAGTTCCGGACTACCGGCCGTCCGTTATGGCTGATACCCCATACACCTCTCGTTTTACCCTTTCCCATTTCTTCCCATGCGTCTGGCGTCATGAGTCATGCGTTACAAAATACAAAGTGCTCCTGCCCTGTTTAGGGGAGGTGGCCACGCTGTTATTTGCTTTTAAACAAAAAGCAAATGACGGCGTGGACGGAGGGATAATCCTGCCATTTACAGTTTCTCGCACACTTCCAGCTTGCAAGTATCCCCCGGGAGGGATGCCGTCCCCGGCGTCCGCTATTGTAACGCACGCCTGCAGCATTCGGGAGCGATAATGTCCCCATTATCATCTTCCATTCGATGTTGAACCTTTTACTAATTTTCGATCAAAAAGCAATGAGCCATAAAAATGAATTCCAATTATGATCCGTCAAACTTATGGGTTGAATTTGTTTTTATGAGGTTGCGTCTGTATAGTTTTTGATTTACCTGTTAGTAAAATTTTAAAACCATCTCTAGTACCTTTTAGATAACTGCTAAATAAGTCAGGCCTTTTATATTTGTTTAGGTTATACAAATAATAAAGAGTTCCCAAAGGATAAAAGATGATTAGAAATAAAGGAAAATTTTTTCCATATCTTTTCATGAAAATTAGTCTATTTCGTGCGAGATAATACAGTCGGTATGGTACCTCTACCCCGAATTTTCCCCTTAATGTATCATTTTCTGGTAGTTTTGTGTCATGATATGTTACAGCTGTTGGAATATATAATATTTTATAACCTGCTTGTCCGGCTCTAATTGCCCAGTCGGCCTCTTCGTAAAAAATAAAATATATTGTATCAATTAGCTTTATCTTATTGACAACCTCTTTCTTTGTCATCCAGCAGTTTGGAATATGAGACACTTCTCTGACTTCATCACATTGCCCTTCATCTACTTCATCTGTGCCATAATATTGAGGTTGACTTGTCAGCATGTTCAACTTAACTCCAGCATACCACAAACGTTTTTTGTCTTCCCAGTAATACATCTTAGGACCAACAAATCCAATGGTGTGATCGCTGATTAGAGCACGAGCAAGTTCTTTGATACAATTTTGATCTAATATGTTATCACTATCGACATAAAACAGCAAATCTCCATTCGCTTGTTCTGTTGCGATATTTCTTGCATAAGCAGGACCATAATTTGTATCCAAAGTTATTAATCTGACCTCTTTATATTTTGACTTAACAAATTCTGATGTATCATCTGTTGAATTGTTATCAACGACAATAATCTCATAGTTGGAATATGATTGTTTCGCGATGCTTTCCAAACAGTTTTTTAGGGCATCCTGACGGTTCCATGTTGTTATAATTATGGATACTAATTCTTCATTATTTTTCATATTATTTAGTTGTTTTCTTATACGGAGGTTATTTCAATGTCTTTTGCATGCCTCATTATCATTTGGAATTGCGTAGAAAACAGTTTCAATCCAAGTGTCAGAGTAGTGACGAATATAAAATTTGTGATTCTTTAAGTTTTTTTATTAATTATGTCTTGTATTATGTCAAATAATTTAAAGATACGCAACCTTTCTTTAAAAAATACTTGTTTTTAATTAATTTACTTAATTTTTCGGTTAAAAATAAAAAAAAGCTTTTTTTAAACATCCTTTGATGTTGTTATTAAATCATAAAGAGTATTTTTGACGCCTCTTACCCTTGACCATTTACAGTTTATTGTGCACTTCCAAATTGCAAGTGCTTCTCCGGGAAGGACGCCGTCTCAGGCGTCCTTTTTCCACGCTCAACACTGGGCTTTTGCCCTCGCGGAAGCCATAAGCAGAGCAACAGCCCAACTCCCTATCCCCATCTCCGTACGGGCGAAAAATCTTTCGCCCTCTCTCCTCCCCATCTCCTCCCGCCACAGCCCAACGGCTGAAGACTGAACGATTTCCATCTCCTCTCTAACTCTCTAACATTCCAACCATCTAACTAAGTTATAACTTGCTTTATAACGATCACTCAGCTATAATTAAAACTAATATTTTTCAATCATCACTATAAAAAAGATGATATCTAAAAAGCCAAACAATTTAAATAATCAAAAAGGAAATAATGAAACATTTAAAATATAAAACCAAGGAACCACAACTTATTTTTTGCATCAATCAAACCTTGACCGGATATGAAATGTTCGATGACCCTGTTATATCTGAAAAACTCACCGAGATTATCAAAAAATATGAAAATTCTTCAAATGTTTCAATTTGCACATATGCACTTGTAAATACTGACTTCTACATACTTCTTCGGCAAAATGTTGAAGAAGAAGTTTCTCATAAAACACTTCTATCTCAAATAAAAAAAATTGCTCCCCAAAATGCATACAATCTGATACTTGAAGACCTTGATAAAATATCTGATAAAAAAGATGAATACGAAAAGTATATAGAAAAACTGAAAAATAAATATCTGCATAGAATAAATGATTATCGCCAGCTCTTAAAATCAATAAAAGAAGTATTCTCAAGCTGGTATAATGGCTATATAAAAACAAAACACAATTTTCAATATCGAAGAAGCGGGAGTGTGTTTAACAGTAAATACAAAAAAGTACTTGTTGAAGACAAAATGGATGCTGCAAAAGTTATTTCTTCATATATTGATCTGCTACCATTACGAACAAATGCTGCTATATATATTGAAAAATATATTTTTTCCAACTTCGGAGCAGCACTGAATGGAAATAAAAAAGCTCAAGGACGAATCGTTGACTTTTTCAACTACTACAAGTCTGACAAATCTATTACTTGGCAAAAAATGAGCAAACAACAGAAGGAAGACAGCTGGAAAGAATACTCTGAAGCATATGACAACATACTCTTTGAGGATACAGAAATTATTGTTGATAAAAATGGCTGCTTTCGAAGAGGGATAAGCAAAGAACGCTTCCTAGAAGCTATAGAATCTGACACAAAAAAAAGATTCACACTCAACGAAGCAACACACTGCCATACCAAATACTTCACACATGGCACAGCATTTGGCTCCAAAGAATTCTGTGAAAAAACATTTAAACAAAATCTTGAAGTCTTTTCAGAAAACAGAAAAGACGGAGCACGCAGAATGCTGAAATTAAACAAAGATATCAAACTTTTTACACTGCGCCAAATACACCTTAATGTCATTCGTCCCCCCGATTATCTGGATGTGCCCAAAGAACTCGAAGAACGATAAAAAAAGAATTCAAACATCAACCTTCACCCTTCGAGACTACGGCTCGCCAAGTCGAACGTCAAACATCGCATTTTGAAATGAGAGCCTATCGGATCAGCACAATTGCAAAGCAATTGAAAAGCTCTGTAAGAGCGAAATATTAATAGCCAGGGTAATTCGACCAGCGGGAGTGCAGCCCTAGGTATTATAAGCAAGTACAACTTGCTCCTGCTCTCGGCAGAGCATTTTGTAATGAAATGAAGAAAATGAATGGTTGCAGTATAGATTCTTTTTACCTCTCCTCCAATGTTCATCGTTTAAAGGATAATCTAAAACCTGACTTATTATCTGCATGGGTACATCAAGGCAAAGTCTCCACACACATCTCTTGAAATGTTCATACCTGCATAGTTGCAAAAGAAATATTGGCAATTTTTTTTGAACTCATTTTATAAAAAACCTTAAACAAAATCCTTACTCATATATATATCCTTATTCCTATTTATAATATGGTACCATATGATATTAATAATCAAACATACAATATGCCTTAATATCATTATAATGATGATTAGGTTAATGTTTTTAGGAATATTATTAATATAATTCCATAAATCTAAAGGCAAGTATGGTTTTGTTATACCCCAACCAAACAAAACATATATAAGTAAGACAAAAAAGAGAGAAACAGGTAGCCTATACCAGTTTGGCTTAAATATCCATTTAGAAGTGAATCCAGCGGCAATAACAGAATTAACAGCACCAAGGGTCACATTAATTGACATCATCCATATATATTTTGAATACTCGGCATATTCTCGCCACTGCGGAACGTATTCAAAAAGAAAAGGCATAAACAAATATAACAAGCATGTAACTATTAATCCTGAGCACACTGTGTATATAATAGTTCCTTTAACTGTCTTAGCTGTTGACTCATTCCTTTCATGTTTCATTGACAGTATCGGCATTAATATAAGCATTAAAGATGAAAAGGCATAAACCGGTAATTGAGAAAGTCGTTGAACAAAGAAGTAACCTGCCGAATCCTGAGTAGGCAAGAAATTTCGAACAGCAAATGGAGGAATAAATCCCCACAACCAACTTACTCCGGCTCCTAAAATAAACAAAACGGCATATTTTTTCAAAACAGGCTTTAAATCTTCGAAATAAGATTTGCAAGCTGTTCTATTAGGTGCTAAATATTTGTATATACTGATAGCTGAAACAAAAACATTAATTGAGACAGAAACAATCAGAGCAACCATATAACCTGAAAAACCAAATTTCGGCAACAGAAATATAGAACATAACATTAATGCTAAAGGAGTTACAAAGCCCATAATGGCAATCACATAAAACCGTTGAGCAGCTCTAGTTAAAACTCCAACCAATGGTGTCCAGCTTGACACACAAAGATAAATCAACATCCAGAACATAATAGCTTTTGAATCTATCTTTGCACGCAGTGCAAAAGAACTTGAGGTAATCAAAAAGAAGATAGAAATTAGGACTGTAGTTACTATCCCAAAAATGACTAAATCTCTAACAAGTTTCTTAAGCTTCCCCCACTCTTCATTAGCCTCATATCTTATTATATATTTGACAACAAGCGTTGAAATAACAGACAAAGGGATAGCTCCAACAGCTACAAATTGTGTGACAGGAGATATCAATCCTAAATCATTTGCATTAAGATATTTAGGAACAATAAGCAGATTAGTAATAAAATTTATCACCGCTCCCATTTGGCTAAATACAAATATCATTCCTGAATGAAATACTATAGTTGGTAATTTTTTCTTTAAAACCTTATATGCTTTAATCATCAATTGATTCTTTCCATTTTGCAACCTTATCACAAATAAAACAAATATCTTTTTCTTTTAAGTATGGGTGCATAGGCAATGACAATACTGTATCACATAGTTTGTTGGTTACATCAAAATCATTGTCATCATATTCATTTTTTTCAAAAGCCTGTTGCTTATGCATTGGCTTGACATAATAAACCATAGAAGGAATATCGAGACGTTTCAAGAAAGACTGCAAATCATCCCTACAATCTTTGTTTGCAAGCTTAATAGTATATTGTGCATAACTAGAAATATATCCATTTGGTATAAATGGAGTTTCAACAACGTCTTTGAGAAGTGATGTATAAAGATCCGCTACTTTGTTCACATCAGCTAGTTCATGTCCGATAAATGCCTTTAATTTAACTCTTAAAATAGCTGCTTGAATACTATCCAACCTTGAATTAATACCAATTCTTATATTATCATATTTATTCTGACCCTTACCGTGAACTTTTAGAGAATTAATAACTTGGGCATATTCATCGTCATCTGTAAATATTGCACCGCCATCTCCATAACATCCCAATGGTTTTGCAGGAAAGAATGAGGTAGTTGATATATCACCAAAACTACATGCTTTTTTACCATCAATACTGCCTCCTAAACCTTGAGCACCATCTTCAAGAACAAACATATCATATTTATCTGCAACTTTTCTAATACTATTATAGTCGGCAGGAAGTCCAAAAAGGTCAACAGGTATAATAACCTTAGGTATCAATTTGGTTTCGAATAAGGTTTTCTGAATTGCTTTCTCAAGCTTCTCTACATCAATATTAAAGGTATCACTTCTCACATCCACAAATACAGGTGTTGCACCCCATAAAGATACAACTTCCCCGGTAGAACAAAAAGTAAAATCAGGAACAAATACAGCATCCCCCTCTTTAATTCCCCAGGTCATTAAAGCTAAACTTAAAGCATCTGTTCCGTTTGCACAGCTAATACAATGTTTAACTCCAATATATTCAGCTAGTTCATCTTCTAACTTACTAACTTCATCTCCACCAATAAATCTACCACTTTCCAGAACACCATTAATAGCTGTTTGAATTTCTTTGCTATATTTCTTATACTGGGCATTTAAGTCTCTAAACTGCATATTAATCCTTATTCAATCTTAATACATCATCTTCTAATAAAATATATTCTCTGGCACATTTTTCACAAACCAAACTATCATTCAATCTTTTCCCGCATTCACATATCCAGCCAATCTGTTTTGCCGGCACACCAACCATCAAGGCATAATCAGGAACATCTTTTGTAACAACTGAACCAGAACCAATCATTGCCCATCTGCCAATCACTATTCCACAAACAATTGTAGCGTTTGCACCAATAGATGCTCCATATTTAACTAATGTTTTCTTATATCCAGAAGTACCTTTTGGATACTTACTACGAGGTGTCAGCACGTTTGTAAAAACCATTGATGGACCACAAAAAACATAATCCTCAATTTCAACACAATCATAAACAGAAACATTATTCTGTATTTTTACATAATTGCCTATTTTCACCTGACTAGCAACATTAACATTCTGGCCTAATGAACAATTTTCACCAATTATTGCCCCGCTTTGAATATGACTGAAATGCCATATTTTACATCCGGCACCAATGACAGCTCCATCATCCACATAACTACTCTCGTGCACAAAATAATCCATATTAAAACATCTCTTTAAAATCTGTTGTAGAACAATTCTTAAGCGGCAATGAAACAGCTCTTTTTTCCTTTGATGATTTATAAATGGCAAGAACAAGTTCTAAAGCCTTTTTCCCATCTTCAGCTGTTACATAAGGTTCTCTATCGTTAATTATAGCATCAATAACATCCGCATAAAGAGGTTTATGACCAAAACCATAAACATTAGGGGGATTCTCATGATATTTTGTCTTTATTTCATCCGGATTATCCAACATATCTGAAAAAATCCACTCTTCAATCAAATTCACTGATTGCCCCCCTGCCTTAACGGTTCCCTTTTCTCCAAATATATATAATGTTTCTTCTAAATTTTTTGGATATATGTTGTTGCTTCCTTCAATAATACCATAGCTGCCGTTAGCAAATTTTACTAAAGCCAACCCGAGATCCTCTGCTTCAATAAAACTATGGCATAAACGATCAGTGATACCAACAACTTCAACAATATCATCCCCCATAAACCAACGCAAAAGATCAATATTATGTATGCATTGATTCATTAATGCTCCGCCATCCTGCTCCCAGGTTCCTCTCCACTTAGCTCTATCATAATATTCTCTATCCCTGTGCCATCGAATGTGAGCGGTTCCATGAAGTAATTTACCAAAACGATTTTTGTCAACAGCTTCCTTAATTTTCTGTACAGATTTATTGAAACGATTCTGATGACATGCCGAAACTTTTAAACCTTTTACTTTTGCTTTGTTTATTATCTTATCTGCATCTTCTAAGGAGAGAGCTATAGGTTTCTCAATGATGAGATTTGCACCCGCTTCCAGACAATCCAATGCAATCCTCGCATGCTTTCCACTTTCTGTACAAATTGCAACTAAATCAGGCTTGATCTTTACGAGCATATCTTTATAATTAGTAAACTTAGATGTCTCTTCTACTAGCTCAAATTTTAAAGCTTTATCCTCCATACATTCAACATCAACATCACATATAGCAACAATATCCAGATTATTTGCTTGTGCCGCTGCTATATGATTTGGTGAAATTCTACCACATCCTATTAATGCATATTTAAGTTTCATGTTTATTACTCCTATTTGTGATATTTTTATTAAAAACTGCTTGGTTAAATATTTCTTTGTTTGCTTCTGCATTAAATTTTGAAGCCAATTTATCAGAGTTAGTTTTAAACTTATTTATATCATCACATGTTAATGAATTGATTGTATCAACCATAGAACTAATTGTAAAGGCATCAGTAACCACTCCTATTGAATATTTATTAATAATTTTTGTCATTTCCTGTGTCGGGAAAGACACTATTCCTAATCGACCTTGAATCCATTCAAATAATTTATTTGGCATCGCAAGCTGTCTATTCAAGGCATCTGCATCTAACATATTCAAACCTAAATCATATTTATTTACTCTTTTTGCTATCTCAAACATTGAAAACGGTGGCTGTATTTTCACTTTATTACTAGTAGTCTTAACAGCTTCTATTATTTCTTTCATATAAGCGTCATTTTCATTACTAACTAAAACTAACTCTAATAAAAAATGTTCATGTAAGCCTTTTGCAACTTCAATCATTTCCAAAATTTTTCGGTCTGAATTTGCTACACCATGATAGAGAATCTTTATGCAATTTTCGTCACATATTTTAGGTTTTAGATCCATTTCATATTTTGGAGCATTGTTAACAACCGTAAAATTGCATAAAACATCTTCTCGGTATTGATTGGCAATCCCCTCAGAAACTGTTATGCAAGAGTTAGCTAATGGTAACATTCGTTTACACATTCTCATATTATACCCTTTAAAAAATGTATTAAATATAAAGCCACATGAATGTCCAGGAAAATATTCATGCATATCTGCAACAAGTTTGGCGTTGTTTACTTTCGCCAACTTAATCGCAATAGGCATTGCATCTAAATCATTAGCGATAATGATATCACACTTTAAGTCTCTTAATCTTCTATATGTCTCCCGATGCCTTTTCATCCCCCAGTAAAACACCTTATCAAAGTGAAAAAAAAGCATTGTCATACAAAAGAGTTTGCCAAAGAAACCCGGTCTATAATCATCTGCTTGAATAAACTCAACACCTTCTTTTGAATATTCACCCCATCCACAAACAGTTAACGCCCCCTTTCCTGTCAAAAAATATATTTGTCTGTTAATGCGAGGATCTCGCATAATCAAAGAAAAACTTAATATAAGTATTCTTTTCATTATCTCTGCCCCAAACTCTTTTTTAATATACTAGCTATTAAACTAGAACTATTTCCGGCTCCATACGGATTCACATAGTCCATGTTGTTTTCTCTCTTTAAAGCCATATCAATTGTGGATATAATCTTATTACAATCAGCATCCACAAGCTTATTCCATCCTAAATCAACAGTTTCCACCCATTCTGTTGATGGTCTTACAGTAATACAAGGTACTGCATGGAAAAACGCTTCTTTCTGAATACCTCCACTGTCTGTTATAATAAGCTTTGCCTTACTTTCTAAAACTATCATATCCAAATAACCTACAGGTTCGATTAATATAATATTCTCAGATTTACGGATTAAATCTAATAATCCAAACCGTTCTAATTGCTTGTACACTCTTGGATGAGCAGGAAACACAACTTTGTGATTAATATTAACAAAAGCACTAACAATCTCTGACAAGTTTTCTTGATTATCTGTGTTAAAGTCTCTGTGAATAGTTACAAGCACATAGTCTTTATCTTTCAGATTAAGCTTATCGATAATTTTACTGTTGGCTGATGCAACTTTTTTATATTCAAGTGCTACATCATACATAACATCTCCAACATTTGAGACACCCGTGAGCATTCCTTCCTTCTTAAGATTATTTACAGCAATGTCAGTAGGACAAAACAACCACGTGGATATTCTATCGGTCAGAATTCTATTAATCTCTTCCGGCATGGTCATATCATAGCTGCGTAACCCAGCCTCAACATGTGCAATTGGTATACAAAGCTTTGCCGCTGCTAATGATGCCGCAACTGTAGAATTCGTATCCCCATAAACAAGAACTACATCTGGAGATTCATTAAAAAGTACTTTTTCAATACCTTTTAGCATTTCCGCTGTCTGTTCTGAATGACTACCGGAACCAACTCCTAAGTTATAAGCTGGTTTCTTTATACCTAGCTCTTCAAAAAAAGTTTTTGACATATTATGGTCGTAATGTTGACCTGTGTGAACCATGACTTCATCTATTAAAGCTTCTTCCAAGGCTTTCGACACAACTGAAGCTTTTATAAATTGAGGTCTGGCTCCAACAACTGTTAATATTTTCATTTTAATACTTTCTTTTAAATCTTCGCATAAAAATTAATAAATTCCTGCACAACAACCTCTGCATTCCAAAATTTTTCAAAACCTAACTTAGCATTTTCACTCATCATAACATACTTTTCATGGTTATCTATTAAGCACAAAATCTTGTCAACAAAGTCTGATTCTGTATTCGCAATACATGCAAATTTCAGTTGCTTAACAAGAGTAATATGTGGTCTTATATCATTTAATATACAAGGTATCCCAAAAGCACAATACTGAAAAATTTTAGTTGCATATGCATTTTCTAAACGCCAACAATCACTCTTTTGTGGCATATAAACACCAATGTCAATCAATCTCAAATATGTTGGAAGTTCATCATACTTAAAACTACCTGTTAAAATAACTTTATCTGCAACATTACATTCTTTAGCTAGTTTTTTATATATATCTATTGATGTTGAGTTGCCAACCAATAGAAGAACAACATCGTCACGTTTAGTGCACAAAACACCAAATGATTTAATTAAATTACCTACCCCTCTATCATCTGATAAATTTCCTGCAAAACCTATTACAAACTTATCTTTTATAATAGATTTTAATTTATCAAGACCATTAACTTCAACATCTTTCTCTTCTGCCAATCTTGCCGATGGATAATTAGGTAGATTGCACACTCTATTATTAACTTCTAAAAAACGTTCAACAAGAAAATCATTGACAGTAACAATACCATCACATAAATTAGCTTGATAATTTTCAACTTTTGACGCGAACCAACGAATAACTTTATATCTTATGCTTTTCTCAGATCCAAACATTTCAGCAAAAAGTTCTGGTTGAAACTCATGACAATCATAAATAACTTTCTGACCTCTAAGCTTTCCCAAAATCAATCCTATTGTCAAACTTTGATATTCATGACAATGCAAAACATCTGCCCAACTAGAATATTTCCAGCAAACAAAGAAAAATTTTATCCAGGAAAAAGGTTCGAAAACAAATCTTAAAATCATGTTTTGCAGATATCTTGATTGTAAAGCCAGTGCAGGAATACCATAAGGTTTACAAACACCTGGCAAATAATTTCCTCGAGCCCTTCCGATAACACGAACCCTATACCCCGCTTGTTTTAAGGCAATACTTTCTCTAAAGGTAACTCTCCCATCATCAACACAGTGAGAAAAACCTAACATCATTATTTTTTTTTTAATACTCATATACCCAAGACCTGCTAACCCAACAATAATATCAAATCAAAGATGTCTACTTTTCAACTTATCATTTCCTAATTATATTAAGAGTCTTCATATAATGTTTAATCAATTCATATATATTTTAATTCATTCTTTTAATTCTATGAAGTATACATTAATCTGCACAGTAAAGTCAATATATTATAGCAAATCAACTAGCATAGGAAATTAAAATACAACTTTTATTAGACATCATAACAATACTTTAACTTATCAAAATAAATGAACACAGAGAATCACACTTAAATCAGCAGTTGTCTTTTTGTTCTTTAACCTTTTTGCACAATAAAGTTGATAAAACATTGCAGTTTACATTGTATTATAAAGCTAAAATGATATAATTAAAAAAATTAACAAACTTTTAATAGATGACTATAAATTGAATCAATAAAACAAAATAATAGTTTTCCCTAAATTATCTAAAAAATTAAGATATTTTTATAAAAACATGAACACATGCACAAATAAAAGACCTTTAATATGTCATATATTGCCATTAAATCATCATATTTTTGCAAAGATGACAGATGGCAAAACCAGCTTATTCGACACATTTTCAAAAGAAAATTTCACTGTGAATGGAGTTATTGCCAAACATGTATTTTTTATGCCAAATATAAAAGAAAATGAAAACATAAAAAAATATGACGAGATAATTCATAAAAATAAAAATGATTTATCATTCCCGGAAATAAAAAATATATACCAGTGGTTTAAATTCATAAAGGACATGAATGACAAATATGATATTATACTTATGCATTCTATGTTTACATCTGTACTTTTCCTTATACTCCCAAACCTATTTCCTAAAATGTACAAAAAAATGATTATACTATTTTGGGGTGGGGATATATCCAATATTGCCAACGGAAAAACTATTTTTAGCAAAAAAAACTTAATTCATTATGTGACAAATAAATTACTCTATTTTTCCCTAAAGAGAATCAAAGTAATGTGTACACTATCATCACAAGAGATGACTTTAGTCGATAGAATAAAAAGTAAAGATTGCAAAGTATTTCAAGCAAATTATAAATTTATTATGCCAAGATTAACACCGAAAGTAAAAAAAGAGAGCATATTCATACAAATAGGAAATTCAGCAACAAAAACCAATAATCACCATGAAGTAATTAATTATCTTGCTAAATTTAAAGATGAAAAAATTAAAATATTTTGTCCTTTAAGTTACGGATCAGAGGATTATGCGAAAGAAGTTATATCGCTAGGACATAAGCTTTGGGGCAATAAGTTTATACCAATGAGCAAGCTCTTATCTCCAGATGAATACATGGAACACCTTGCACAAATAGATATACTAATTTTAAATCATTCCAGACAACAAGGTCTTTTTAATTCCAATTTCATGCTTGCAACAGGAAAAAAAGTTTTTTTTAATAAAAAATCCCAAGCTCTTAATGATTATAATAAAAACGGGTATATTGTTTTTGAAACACAAATTATTAAAAATCTAAATTTTGATGATTTTATTAAACCATTATCTCAAGAAGAATCCGAAAGCAATAGAAAAATCATTGAAAGTTCCAATTCATCATTTAACTTCCAAAATAAATGGCAGATAGTATTTGATCAAATTACCCAATAAAGTTGAAATACAGCTAGAACTTCAGAATACTGAATAAAGGAAAAATCTATATTCTAAAACAACTATTAAATTATGAAGTTAGAATTGAAACTCAGTTTGAACAAGATGTTGATTGAGCAACAAAACAATTAAAATTACAAATACAGGTTAAATGCCCCGCAACGGACACATGCCATTAGTTACAATCAAACATTAAGTATTAACCAACTCCTTAAAAATTAGATTTACAGCCTCATCAATACCATAATCTTCTGTATCAATAGTAAGAAATGACTGTTCCGAAGCTTCAAAAAATAAATGCTAGATTTCCGCATTTATTGCTATCGTTTTGTTTTTCTCATCACCCAAGAGAACAATACGTGCTTCATAATTTGATAATTTTGCCTGTCTAAGCGTATAACGCAAGTAGTTAGAAGCACCATAATGTCAAAAAAGTATAACTATTCTTTTAGACTAGTTCATTTGTCTTTGATTCCTTTCATATTATAAATTATTTACTACTGTGCAACATGCACCATCATCCCTTATTGATAACATATAGAGGTTTACAAATAATAAGGTCGAGTATAAAATACCCAATATATGTTAACCAAAACGAAAGGGTAGATTATGAACTCGACCAAAAAAGAAGTATACGTTGGAGCCGACTTACATTCAAGTAATATTTTACTTTCATTGGCAGATAATGAAGGAATTGAGATTGTCAGGAAAAGAGTTAAGGCAAATATTAGCGATATAGACAAGGTGCTTTCTCCTTTTAAAAGTCAGATTAAGGTAATTGGAGTCGAGTCTACCTTCAACTGGTACTGGTTTGTTGATGGCTTAGTTGATTTAGGATATAATGTAAAATTAGGTAATCCTGCTAAAATGAAACAATATACAGGAATAAAAGTTACAAATGATTATACAGATGCACGTTGGCTGGCTGAGCAATTGAGATTAGGG